>JBFFDV010000232.1:0-4349 GCA_041559215.1 Anaerolineae bacterium
AGCGCCCCGGTTATTGGGGTGATCTGGGTCGCCCTCGGAGTTGATTATGTGTCCCGCTTCGTCAGTGGCGATCAGCAAGCCACATCCGCATGAGCAATAGGGGCAGACTGTGCGTGACTCGCCCACCCTCTTGTGCAAGGGAAAGACCGGTATCTCTTGGGACCCAGGCATGACGGGGGGTAGAAGAAGAGCACCCGCGCTCGCTCCCGAAACCTTCAGGAACTGTCTCCTACTTAGTTTTCCCATACCTTTAACCTCCTAGGGTATTCAATATTCGGTAAGAGTGACTGAGATCTCGGCAAACATCACCTCCTTTAATGAATCCAATCTTCAGCATACCTCAAGAGACTCATGGCCTGATAAAGAAAAGGCCAAATAAGGCTTTGGGGCCTCATTTGGCACAGCGGGCACAACCCATTCGGGAAGTTCTCTCCAGCAAGAGGTCATTCTCCTCACATCACGAAGAGCCATTCCATCCCTCGCACCCTTGAAGAGGGGGACACAACCCTTCGAAGCATAGCTCTCAAGTACTAGCATAGTATAGTTCATAGGTACTAGTACCATTGGCGGTCTATTTTAGTATTTTACTCTGGAAAAGTCAAATTGGGGTCTTAGCCTGGTCTTAAATAGGTCCAAATTGGTCTAGAACAGCAAGATTTGCGCAAACGATGATGGATCCCGGCGCGACTTATGAGCAATCTCGTTATCCCCCTATGCCAATCCCAGCCGCGGACTCGCTACGGCCGGACATGATGGCAAGTCCTTCCCGTGCCCCCCAAATCCGTTACTCTCAAGGTGCAAGAATTGTCAACTATTCTACTTCACAAAAGACGAGAAGTGGTCGTGTAGTACACAGCGAATTTCACTCCGATAAACTGGTGAAATGACTGTTAAGACGAAGTAGCGATGTAGAGCGGGGGCGAGTGGGAATTGGCTGCTCAGGATAAGAAGCTGAAGGAAGAAGAATAGGCACGATCCAGACTTCTCTCGAGAGATGGGGAGCACTATTGCTAAGTGATACACACATGGTACTTGTCCTCCCACTTGGAGTAAGCGGTACCCCAGCGCCGGAGCCAACGGCTCCACCCCCGGAGATCTCAACGTCGGTGCCCGGCGCTGGGGCCTTACCTGACAACACTGCAGAAACTAGCCATCGAATGCTTTCACAGAGCGGCATCCTTGCCATAGACCGAGAGTGCTTTCCTCCCGCTCGACTCCCACATACAGTACAGCTCGCCATGATCTAGTTCTAAGGAACTAGTACCTCGTGCACGGCATTATAGCGTAGTGCATGTTAAAAGTCAAATTCCGCCTGCGGGGCTTGCCCAGCGATTGGCCGTAAGCCATGAAGATGTGGGAGGGAATGAAGGACGAGGTAGCGCCCCAGTAGTGTTACATAAAAATGAGCAGAGCGGGGGTTCAGGGGGCGGCCAGTCACCCTTCGCCAGGCTCAGGGCAGGCCTGACGGGGGAGTGGGGGTGTCCCCCACAGAAAGTTCAATTCCCCCCTCCCCCAGTGGCTGACGCACCGCGCCACCAATTCACCCAATGCACTGGGGGAGGGGGGATCGAGGCGGGTGGGGGCCAATAGGAGCTCGTCCCGACAAGTTAACGCAACAGCATCGGGGCGCGCCCCCCTACTCCCCACGCTTTCGCTGCGCAACATATTGAGATTTGTTCAAGAATGGCATCCAGGTGCACCATTCCGAATAAACAGTAGTCTTGTGGTCTAATTTAGACCAGATTGTGAGCCGAACAATTCCTGATCCGACTACAGAGAGATCAGAACGGCCAAGCTGCGCAGCTATGGGAGCTAATCTGTTGTTCTGGCACACCATCTAGGAGCGTTCTTGCACTTGATCACACCATTTATGACGCATATGCGAAGCCTTCTGAGCGCTGCCTCTCGGTGGAAAAGCACAGCAGTGGCTGAAGCAACCGTATTGTCGACTACCCAACTTGACAAATGGAAGGACCGAGGGGTATATTATGCCCAATGTCATTTTCCGCAAGTGACTGAAATGAGTAGCTAGGCATGAGCGTTCTATTGTTGACTTTTCTACTTGACAACGAGTAGAAATAGGAGTATACTAGCCACCATACTCTGCCCCGTAGTGGGCCAAATGAGAGGTTGGGCAGAAGCGATTTACTGTTGACTCTTTTGCTTGACATTTGGCAAAGATAGTGGTATTAGTAGTGCATTATCGCGCCCAGAAGATGGCCGAAATGAGCAGGGAGCAGCGTATTGTCGACTTTTCTACTTGACAACGAGTAAGAGAAGTATTATACTATTTCCAGTAATACTACCATAAATCGCTGAGAAGGAGGTGATGTGCATAGCGATATGATGATATTTTGCAGGTTTCAAAGGAGTAAAAAGATAAGGGAGGTACAAAGATGACAAGAATTTTTCTCAAGCGGTGGACGGTACCGCTACTCGGGGGCACGTTGATCGTGCTCGCGCTCCTGATAGGGGCATGCGGTACCCCAGCGCCGGAGCCGACGGCTCCACCCCCGGAGGCCACAGAGGCACCGACGGCAGCACCTACAGAGGCGGCGCCACCTCCCACGGAGGTTCCAACCGAGGAGCCTGAGCCTGAGAACAATCCCCCCGTTGTGCGGATAGAGTTGCATAACGAAGTGGAGGGGCTAGTGGATGAGGAAGGTGAACTCATCAGGGCCAGCGGCCTGTCGAACGTTGGTGTAGGAACCTACGTCATTCTCCACGAAGAAGCCTATGACCCCGACGAGGGCGATACGGTCACTACGGAGTGGGAGTTCACAGCCGCGGACGGCTCCGCAGCGGAGCTAGTCGAGGCCGAGCACGTCTACTTCATGGCCGATGTTGAGGGAAAATATGGGGTCAAGCTTGTGGCGACGGATAGTAACGGCGCCTCCAGCGAGGCCACCCTCACGGTCAACGCTGCGACCTACGTCGGTCTCGAAAGCTGCGCCATGTGCCACGCCGACAAGGCTGAGGAACAGGCCGAGACCGGCCACGCCAGCATGTTCTCCGGCGGTATCGATGGAGTCGTCAGCGATCACTACGGAGAAGGCTGCCTCGGATGCCACACCGTTGGCCCATTCGAAGGCGAGAATGGGGCCTTTGACGACGTGGCGGCGGAGGTTGGCTGGACCTTCCCCGAGACGTTGCAGGAAGGGAACTGGGCTGCCTTGCAGGCGGACTATCCCGAACTCGCGAATCTGGGCAACATCCAGTGCGAGAACTGCCACGGCCCGGGTAGCGCCCACATGGGCGATCCGGAGGGCATCACCGTGAGCTTCACCTCTGAGGGCTGTGCCTACTGCCACGATGAGCCGCCGCGCCACATCAAGACCGAGCAGTGGCGGCAGTCGGCCCACTCCCGGGAGAGTGATCGTGCTTTTACCTATCCTATCGGTGAAGGGCGTGAGTCGTGCGTAAGGTGCCACTCGGGCAAGGCTTTTATCGACACCGCGATGGGCCTAGAAGAGGTGAGCACCGAATTCGGCACGGTTGGCTGTCCGGTGTGCCACGACCCCCACAGCGCCGAGAACGAGTACCAGTTGCGGGTCTTTGACACCGTCACCTTGCCGGACGGGACCGAGGTCGCAGATGCTGGCCCATCCGCCACCTGTATGAGTTGCCATAATGGCCGACGGGGTCCCGAGGAAGTTGAGCAGGAAGAGCCCAGCTGGCCACACTACAGCAATGCGGCGGAGTTTATCGTCGGCGTGGCTGGCTATACCTACGGCGAGGAGCTTGATAACTCGGCTCATGTGAGTATCGGCGTTGGCTGCGTCGATTGCCACATGGCCGAGACGCCGGGCATGGACGATGCCGGCACGCCCGACGACGCCGAGGACGACTATCCGTTGCCGGGCCACAACGAGATCGGCGAGCACACCTTCGCCATGGCCACCCCGGACGGCGTCGAGTTGGTCGGTGCCTGCTCCGAGTGCCACGGCGAGATCGAGAGCTTCAACCTCGAGGCCAAGGGCGACTACGACGGAGACGGCACGGTGGAGGGCGTCCAAGACGAGGTGCAGGGTCTCCTGGATCTGCTCTTCCAGGCTATCCAGGACGATGGCGCTACGTGGCTAGAGCATCACCCCTACTGGGAGGACGTAACCACCGACGCTCAAAAGGCGGCCATCTTCAACTATATGGTTGTGGGTCGCGAGGGCAGCCTGGGCATCCACAACACAGCCCGTGCTGTGCAGTTGCTACAGGCTTCCTATGAGGACCTCGTGGGTGAGCCCGTGCCTGGGGCGGATCTGAGGTAGTTCCTCTGGCCCTCTGAGTGGCTTGTTCGCCTAGCCGCCGCGAGAGCCAAGAGAGCTGTCTCTAGGCACTGAGCGCGCCGAGAA
>JBFFDV010000233.1:0-4341 GCA_041559215.1 Anaerolineae bacterium
ATGCCTATATCGCTAGGTTGTCCTCCGCCTTGGGGGTAGAACGCTGTCCTGTCTAAGACGATGCCATCTTCAACTATCGCCTTGACCGTGGCCTCAAACTCCCGCAAGTAGCTGTCCGACAGATGTAGCAGTTCAGTCATAAATCACACCAAAGCCTTTCTATGTAGTCCTCAAAGCCCAGCTTCCGCCAGAACCGCTGTGACACGGGGCTGAAATGCGACACGTAAATGTGAATGGATGATAGACCCCTCTTCTGGAACCAGCCTCTCAGACCGGCAAGAAGCTGCCTACCGATACCCCGTCTCCGCCACCTGTCGGTGACACACAGGTGAGCTATATGGCCATATGTGGCCGGCTTGAGACCGAGGCCAACATCTACTAGGCCTCCCAAGGCAAAACCAACCACAGCGTCTTCCGCTTCAGCCACCAGTAAGCAAGAAGCCTCGTCGCCCAGCCAATACCTTATCGTCTGAGCTACGTATCCTCTCCATCCAGGAAATACCTTCAGCCGCTCGTCAAGGGGAGCATGATAGCCCATCATCTCCTCCCATAGCGAAAGCACGGCCTCCAGGTCATCAATCTCGGCCCGACGAATCATCATGCTAGGGTCCACAACTCCCGCCAGTTCCGGCTCTGTTTCACGGTAGAGGTGAGCCAGGAAATTGGTGAACCCCCTCCTGTTCCAGAAGCCCCGCCCTGCCGTATTGCGTGCAGATACGTCAACCTGCGCCACGTCTAACCCTTCAGCCTTGAGCCAGTCACGTATTACTGCAAAGAGTCCACGTCCCACTTCCTGCCCGCGCCACCGTTCATCAACGTGCAAACAGCTGATGTAGCCATACTCGGGCACGTAGAAGGGCCTATTGTCTACCACTTTGCCGATGACACAGCCCACCAACCTCTCGCCATCATCCTCCTGAGCTACGAAGACAGGGTATGATCGCCGGCCCAACATCGGCTGCAGCGCTTTCCTGAACTTCTCCGCGTCCTCAGACCCAGGCAGCAGACGACGATCGAGACGGCCATGCAACTCGCCCGCCTGTCTATGCAACCTCATTATCTCGGCCAAATCCTGTTGCCTAGCCTCGCGGATAAGTGTCAAACATCCCTCCACATATCAAAAGCTCTCGCCCTAGGGACGAGAGCCATATTGCCAAGAACTACACTCCCGCGGTACCACCCTATTTAGCGGTTCCCCGCTCACTCCTAAAGGGTACGTGTTCATACCCTCGCCCTTGATAACGGGCAGCGTTCCCGGCCAAGTCTACTCCGGCTATCTGCCAATAGCCGTTTCGGTTGGCGGCTCCGGAAGGATTTTCAGCGGGGCCTTCGTATCCGGCTCGCACCTCATCCGGACTCTCTGCACGACGGCTGGTCGCCTACTCGTTTCCATCACAGCCTTTGCGATTCATTTACTAGTATGCCATACATAAGTGAAAATGTCAAATCGAAAAAACTAGCGGGCAATGACCATCACAGATCCGCGTATCTTCCCAGAACCACACAAGCATTCTGTCCCCCCAGGCCAAAAGAATTGGAGAGGACGGCATCCACCTGGGCTTCTCGCGCGATGTGGGGGACGTAATCCAGGTCACATTCTGGATCAGGATTATCCAGGTTGATCGTGGGATGTATGATATTGTCACGGATGGTGAGTATGCATGCTATGGCTTCTACTCCTCCTGCAGCACCTACCAAGTGCCCCGTCATGGACTTGGTGGCGCTGATCGGTATGCGATAGGCACGTTCGCCAAAAGCCCTCTTGATGGCTACGGTCTCGGCCACATCCCCCAACGGAGTGGAGGTGGCGTGAGCATTGATATAGCCTATGTCTTCCAGGGACAGTCCAGCATCTTCTATAGCCCAAATCATGGCCCGGGCGGATGCCTTCCCTTCAGGGTCAGGCGCAATTAGGTGATAATTGTCCGCAGTTCCAGCGTAGCCCAGCACCTCCGCATAGATGCGCACACCGCGCTCTAACGCATGCTCCAGCTCCTCGAGGATGATGATGCCTGCTCCCTCCGCCGGAACGAAGCCATCACGGTCAACATCAAAAGGGCGAGAGGCCTTTTCTGGCTGGTCGTTGCGGCGCGAATAACCGTGGGCCACGGAAAAGGCTGCTACGGCCAATTCACAGATGCCCGATTCTGTTCCCCCAGCAACCATCACCTGGGCCGCGCCCCGGCGGATCACTTCAGCCGCCTCGCCGATGGCTTGAGTGCCAGCAGCACAGGCCGTGACCACCGTCGAACTGTATCCATCAAAGCCGTATAGGCGGCTTACATGATGAGCAGGCATATTGGGGCTCACGGTGACGGGGAAGAAAGGCGAAATGCGCATCCCCCCCTTGGTCAACAATATGCGACATGCCTTCTCGCACTCCTCCACCGCACCACCGCCACTTGTCCCCAATAGAACGCCCATCTCTTCTCTGTTCATGTTACCAGATAACAGACCTGCATCTTCTAGAGCGATACCTGCCGCGGCCACGGCCAACTGGCTGAAGCGACCCATCCTTCGTGCCTCTTTGCGATCCATGTAGCTCTCAGGTTCGAAGTCCTTCACTATTCCGGCTATCTTCGTGGGATAATCCTCCACATTGATCTCAGTGATCAACCTGATCCCCGAACGCCCCTCGACAAGAGCCTGCCAGGTCTCCTCTGCCGTCAAGCCCACAGGGGTGATTGCTCCCAGCCCCGTCGCCACAACCCTCCGCCTGCTGGCCCTCGAGCCTTCCTCTCTGAAGGTCGAACCACAATTGAAGCAATAACTGGCCTCATCAGGGTTGTGGACCCCACAAGCAGAGCACAGCTTCTTACTCGACTTCATCTATCACGCCCCTTTCAGTAGACTACCTCAGATCTCAAATCCTTGATCTTCTCCCGCAAGCGGGTAATCTCTGCTTCACCTCTGCCCTCTTGTCCCAGAATATGCAGCCGGCGCTTCCTGAAAGCCAATTCGGTCGCCAACTGATGAAGCTTCCTTAACTTGCGGGCTTGCGAAAAGCCATATTTGGACAAAGCCCTCCACTGGGCAGTGACTCGACCCCAGTAGGAGCCAACGATTTCGTAGTCAGCCTGGGATAGTATCCCGGCATCCATTTCGCTGCTCAGTTCCTGAACTATCAACTTTTTCTCACGGTCCCAGGCCAGGAAGATTATGACCATAATAACAAATACGCCACCCCAGTCGCTTAAGATACTGATCAGAATCGGCCAGCACAGTTCCACGCCCAGACTGGTAAATGTATTGTGCACCGCATGGAAGAGGACGGCCGTGCCCAAAGCCATGAGCGGTGCCAGCCACCGTTGCCAGGGTTTGGCTGCAATACTCGCATAGCCGAAGCCGATGCCGGTGATGCTGCTAAACAAGCCATGGTTCAAGCCGAAGACCATGGTGCGCAGAAAAATGATCATCACCAGGCCCATGGCGCCACCCTCTATCAAACCTCCCAGAAAGTAAATAACGTTCTCTGTCATGCCAAAGCCAAACCCCACCAGGGCGCCATAGACAATGCCATCCATAACACCATCAAACTCTCGTCTGAAGATGAGGAAGATAAGAAAAATCGCGAAGCCCTTGGCTATCTCCTCAACAGCGGGAGCTATTGCGCTTCCCTCGATGACCTGCCCCACGGCTTCATCAAATACCGCATAAAAGGGAATGCCAAGGACGAGTTCTGCCGTCAGAGACAGGAATATTGCGGGGACAGCTCCCCAGACGAAAGTGGCCGCAAGCAACCCCCACGGTTCCTTCTCATACCTGTCTAGCCACCAAATGACGACACTGTACAGAACAGCAGGGAGCACCGCGGCCAGTAGGGAGAGCCCGATCAGAGGGAGAGCTAGCAGAATATCCATCACCTAGCTCTTTGGCAACCAGCGACGCATCCTCGCGTAGACGCTGAAGAAGTGAACGCAGAAGGGACTCAAGCTGCCGACGATGTGCCCACTGGCGAGGCTCTCCAGGAACTCCTCTTTGCCATTGAAGGGAGACATCTCTACATACGCCCGTCCCAACTCATAAGCACTGTGCGCATCGCTCCCAGCTGTACAAGGGAGTCCTCTGGAGCCGGCAAACTCTTGAGCCTGGCCGTTGTCTCCTGCAAGAGTGACGCGGGAGTTGAAACCCTCCATGAAGTCGAGTTCGCCTGCGACACCCTCCAGAAATCGCTTCCCTAACGCCTCCCTGCGCAACCTGTCGAAGGGATGCGGTACTCCGGCCAGCCCTCCCTGCTCCTTGATAAGAGCGATAGCCTCTGTAGGCGATAGGCCCCTGGGCACCTCCCGTTCCAGGAAAAGCCCCATTACCTCTCCCTGCGAGGTGGAAACTTCCTGGCCC
>JBFFDV010000234.1:0-4323 GCA_041559215.1 Anaerolineae bacterium
GGTGCCGGTGCGTCACTACCATCGAGCCTATGGGCGCTCTCAGTTCTTCAATTTCCGGCGCATATTTAGGGTAGGTCGCGATCTTTCTAAGCTCTGGGTGGAGTTGCGGCTACCACAACTCTTGGGCAGAGGTGCGGGCGCAGGTGAGTCTGAAGGATAGTTATCAGGGCAAGAAAGTGATGATCACCGGTGGGCTGGGCTTCATCGGTAGCAACCTCGCTCGCCGTCTGGTGGAGTGGGGGGCTGATATCCTCATTGTGGATTCGTTGATCCCTGATTACGGCGGCAATCTGTTCAATATAGAAAGTATTAAGGACAAAATCCGAGTCAATATCGCCGACATCAGGGATAGGAACAGCATGGACTATTTGGTTCGTGGGCACGACTACATCTTCAATCTGGCAGGTCAAGTTAGTCACATAGATAGTATGCGCGATCCATACACGGATCTGGAGATCAACTGCCGTAGCCAGCTTTCCCTGTTGGAAGCCTGCCGATACTGCAATCCCGGTGTGAAAATCATCTACGCCAGCACCAGACAGGTCTATGGTGCGCCAGATTATCTTCCCGTAGATGAGAAGCATCTCCTGCACCCTACCGATGTCAACGGCATCAACAAGATGGCGGGGGAATGGTATCACATACTGTACAATAACGTCTACGGTGTTCAAGCTACTTCACTGCGCTTAACTAATACCTATGGTCCTCGCCAGTTGGTGAAGCATAACCGTCAAGGTTTCATCGGCTGGTTCATCCGCCTGGCTGTAGATGGGGAGGAGATATCGGTCTACGGGGATGGAAAACAACTGCGAGACCTGAATTATGTGGATGATGTGGTCCGAGCTTTCTTGCTAGCGGGAGCGAAGAATGGGGCGAACGGTCAAATCTTCAACTTGGGCGGTGTGGAACCTGTTAGCCTGCTGGAGATAATAGAGATACTGACGGAGCTCTGTCCCCAGGCCAGTTATAAACTGGTGCCCTTTCCCAAAAGCAAGAAGCGTATAGATATCGGCAACTACTACGGTGACTACGGTAAGATCAAAGCGGCACTTGGCTGGGAACCAGAAGTGCCCCTCAGAGAAGGTTTGGCCAAGACCATAGAGTTCTATCGCCAACACAGGGACCATTATTGGGAGTGACAGCTTGATCCCCTTTAGCGACTTGAAGCTTCAGTATCTTTCCATCCAAGAGGAGATTGATGAGGCGGTCGAGCGGGTCTTGACCAGCGGATGGTTCATCCTGGGCCAGGAGGTAAAGACCTTCGAGGAGGAGTTCGCGGCTTATATCGGGGTAAGCTATGGCATAGGTGTGGGGTCGGGCACGGAGGCGTTGCATCTAGCTCTTCTGGCCTGTGCTGTGGGGCCTGGCGATGACGTTATCACCGTCTCCCATACAGCGGTGGCAACCGTTGCGGCCATCGAGTTGACCGGGGCTCGACCGGTGTTTGTGGATATTGACCCACTGAGTTATACCATGGACCCTGCACAACTGGAGGATAAGATCACCCCTGCGACCAAGGTGATAGTGCCGGTTCATCTATACGGGCAGGTTGCTGACATGGACCCCATCCTGGAAATGGCAAGGCAGCACGGACTAAAGGTGGTGGAGGATGCAGCTCAGGCGCACGGCGCAGAATATCGGGGAAGAAAAGCCGGCTCCCTGGCAGATCTCGGCTGCTTCAGCTTCTATCCCACCAAGAACCTGGGTGCCTACGGGGATGGAGGGATGGTAGTCACTGATGACTCGGCACTGGCCCAGCGCATCTCTCTTCTTCGCCAATACGGGTGGGACGAACGATATGTAAGTTCGATCAAGGGCATCAACAGTCGCTTGGACGAGGTGCAGGCAGCAATCCTGAGGGTAAAGCTCAGACGGTTGGACGAATGGAACGCAGTACGTCGGAAGCATGCCGAGTTCTATGACCGGTCGCTACAAGATACCTCTATCATTACCCCCGTCGAGATGGAGTACGGCAAGCATTGTTATCATCTGTATGTGATCCGATCTGAGCGCAGAGACGAGTTGCAGAAGTTCTTGAGAGAGAAAGGTGTGGGCGCTATTGTTCACTATCCCAGACCGGTGCACTTGCAGAGGGCCTACCAGGATCTCGGCCTGAGTGAGGGTGCCCTCCCAGTGACAGAACAGTATGCGCACCAGATTCTCTCCTTGCCGGTAGCCTCAGAACTCAGCGAAGAGCAAATCAGGACGGTTTGTGATTTCGTCGCTGAGTTTCAATCTATGAAGAGCCGGTGATGCGAAGATGGCTGAAAACCAGGGCGGTTTGCCAGTGATCCGTCTGGCGTGGAAGTGAGTAGGGAACATGCTTGACAACTGGGTGCTGAGTGTGCGCTCAGGTCTGCTACGAGGAGGCTGGCCTGCCCATCTAGCCTTGATAGGCGCGTGTCTGGTGCTGGGTGTGGTCGGAGGCCTGTTGCTTGCCTTTGTCCACCCCTTGATCATGCTGGCCTTGCTGGCAGCATTGGGGGGCGGCATGGCCATGCTAAGGAGCACCCAGATGGGGCTCTTTGTGCTGGTTGCGGTGATATGTCTCCTACCTTTCGGTGCTATCCCCTTCAGTTTGGGTTTCTACCCCACTTTCCTTGATGTGGCGTTGCTGGCCGTATTTGGCGTCTGGTTAGCTCGGGTTCTCACCCGAGCTCAAGAAGGCTTTGTCGCTTCTCCTCTCGATGTGCCGATCTTGGCCTTCATTTTCCTGGCCCTTGTCGCCTTCATAGCGGGTAGTGCTCATTCTGGGATAACGAGAGATACCTTGCGGCATTTTGTGGAGATCGTCATCGGCATTTCCTTGTTCTTTGTGGTGATCAATTCCGTCAGGCAGTATAGGCAACTGAGGCAGGTTTTGCTGGTCATCATCTTGGCCGGTTTTGCGGCCTCTCTCATCGGGGTCATCTTGTACTTCCTCCCCCGGCCAACCACTGTTCGCCTGTTGTCCATGCTGCGTATCTTTCACTATCCGTCTGGTTGGGATGTGTTGAGGTTCATTGAGGATAACCCGCTGCTGCCCATGCGTGCCATTTCTACGTCGGTGGATCCGAACGTCCTGGGGGGTCTCCTCATCCTGATAATCTCTTTGACAACCCCGCAGTTGTTCGCTCGACGTCCCCTGCTAGAGAAGAAATGGGTGGCTCCCACGCTTGCCGTGATGCTAGTTTGCTTGCTCCTGACCTTCTCCCGAGGAGCTTTTGTGGCTATCGGTGCAACTATGGTATTTTTGGGAGCCATCAGATATCGTCGTCTTCTAATAGTCGTGGCTTTGATTGCCATTATCATCCTCCTTCTACCTCAGACCCAGGAGTATATACTACATCTTAGAGCTGGGCTATTGATCGAGGATAGGGCTACGGCCATGCGCTTGGGCGAGTACAAAGATGCCCTGACGCTTATCTCGCGCTATCCTTGGTTCGGCGTGGGATTTGGTGGAACTCCCTCCATAGACCTCTACATAGGCGTCTCCAATGTCTATCTCCTCATGGCCGAGGAGATGGGCCTCATCGGCTTGAGCTCTTTCCTACTAATCATGGGTGTGTTTTTTGCCTATGCCTGGCGTGCGTGGCGACGTATGGAAACCGACTCAGACATGGAGCCTCTTGTTCTTGGCCTGGCAGGGGCCTTGTTGGGAGCGATGGTTGGAGGTATTGTCGACCACTATTTCTTCAATCTTGACTTTCCCCATTCTGTTTCCCTCTTCTGGCTATATGCGGCCCTGGCCGTGCTTGCGATCAAGATCGGCGGCGAAGGCGAAGTGAAGACCTAACGCTTTGACTGGCGGAAAGGGGGGAGGAGTGAAGATACTCATCATCGGTGATGGTGCTCGCGAGCACGCTCTACTGTGGAAACTGATGACAGATGCGCCATCGGCCGATATCTACTGTGCTCCCGGTAACGACGCCATAAGCCTGCTGGCTCACAATGTACCTTTTGAGCTAGAGATGCCGGAGAATATAGCTTATTGGGCCTTGGAAAAACGCATAGATCTGGTCGTTATTGGCTCTCGTGAGGCTCTGTCGAGCGGGGTCGGCGAGCATCTTCGTCGTCTGGGGATTGAGGTACTGGGGGCCACAGAGAAAGCTAGACAGCTTGAGGAGGACCTCTCGCTGGCTCGAGAGGTGATGTCCCGTGAGGGTCTTCCCGTGATAGCCAGTCAGGCTTTCGCTTCTCCAAGGGAAGCCATGACTTATTTGCAAGAGGTGAGAGGCTTCCCGTTGATAATCAAGGCTGGTGAGCCCCGGTATGAGGAGAAGGGAGCGGTCGCGCTAAATCGTTCGCAGGCTCTTAGGATCGTTTCCGAGGTCTCTGACGGTA
>JBFFDV010000235.1:0-4307 GCA_041559215.1 Anaerolineae bacterium
ATCATTCTTGACAGGGTCCTCGTTTAGAATGTATTCAAACTCGATGTCTGTATCGAGCTTCGCATGAATTGCCTGCAGTTTCTCCAGGCGTGGTAGACTTCGCTGCACAACGATAAATTTCTGAGGGCGGTCAGCAGGGTCGGGCAATCCTGATACGTAGACACTGATGGCCACAGCCGAACCGCCCGCCCCGATGCACATAACGTATCCTCCCGTATGTCCCCAATGCCCTGGCTCTACAAAGGCCTCCCACGCCAATCCGGATGTGATAGGATCTTTGGCGAACCCTTCCAGCCGTCCCTCGCGCTTGGAGATGCATGAGATCTCGCCACACAGCTCGGCATAGGGGTCGAGGTAGTTGAACATCTCGCGTGTTGCATCCAACAGGTCAATCTTGTGCGTGGTCACGAGCGCGCCCATTGATAATGGGTCTTCCTTGATGTGACGCACAATAGCCCGGTAGGGCTCGGCAGGCGCATGTATAGGGGCGTCGTAGCCAGCAATCTCCGCGCCCAACCCAAGAATATCGGACCATTTGGGAAACACCTTCATGATAGATGACTGGGTTGTCGTCACGCCAATAAAGTATAGCGTAGGGACTGTGCGCGGTTCCAAAGGACTGATTGTTTTCATCATTCTTATAGCTCCTTTCGCTCAGGCGTCTGCCATAACAGCCATCGCGCAATGTTCTGTCCAGTCAGTCGGGTAATCACAGGCTCGCCAAGTCCTTCGACGCGTAACCGTGGCACTATCCGTTCAGGCAGCGCCAACATGCCGGGCTGACCGCCATAATGGCGCCACATGGAAGCGTCAGCCAGATCCAGACCGATGGCGATGTGATCCGCCAGACCATCCGCGACCATCTTTCTGAGTAATGGCCAAGCCCTGTCCTCAGGGCTGTACTGAGGACGGACGAAGGTATCATAGCCTAATAGGGCACCTGCCTGCGCCAATTCGCGATGTAGACCGAAATCAGGCCGCTTGTCCATGTGACAAATGTAAAGCCGGTCGGCAGTGACTCCTCGGTTACCAAGAAACGACGGCAATGTCTCCACGTTCTTGCCTCGTTCTGTGTGGCATAGGATCGGCGCCCCAGTCTGGCGTGCCGCTTCCGCCGCAGCTCTCATCAGAACGAGGCTCTGACCCTCAAGAAGCCCCTCATAGGCGACCTTTGTCGTGGTCGCAGGAACCGTGCCCTCGGTCTCGCGCATCCCGTAAGTTAACTCTTCCACGAAGTGGGCCGTTGCTTCCTCTTCCGACGCGGACCACAGCCAATCTGTTGCCGGATAATACTCTTGACGGTGGAATCCAGTTGTGGCGGTGATATGTAGTCCTGTTGCTCTAGCCAAGCGAACCAGCATCCTGGCGTCGCGTCCGCAACGGCCAGGTTGACAATCCACTATTGTAGTGCCCCCGGCAACGCGAAAATCTTTGAGCTCTGCCTCGATGGCGGCATAGTCACAGAGCTCCAGATACGCGTCACGTGAGATCCCGCGCGGTGGCTGGATCCACACATGCGCATGCCCGTCGGCGAGATGTACATCCTCCACCGCAACCAATCCGCTGACGGTCTGGAACTTCATGATGCCTCGGCTATCATGTCATAAATGCGCACCAACGCGTGATTGACAGCTTCGAAGATGGGGTAAATCTGTTCATCCACTAGCTCTCGACGGGCGCTGGCTATCAGGTGACTCGAATGTATGCCTCCTATTTCAGGATTGACATTCCGCCATCGACGGAAATCGCTTGACCGGTGCACCAGTCAGACTCCTCCGTAGCGAGGTATAGGACCACAGAGGCGATATCTTCTGGCTTTCCCAGCCGTCCTAAGGGGGCGATGGCGATGAGTTCCTCCCTTTGATCAGCGTCCGTCGCGCCCAGCAGCATATCAGTGTAGACAGGGCCTGGGCAGACGGCATTCACGGTGATGTTATGGGGAGCTAACTCGATGGCCATGGCACGGGTCAAGGCCAGAATGGCACCCTTGGATGCGCTATAAGCGGCATGATCAGGCTCACCCACAACTGCGGCCTTGGAGGAAATGTTGACGATCTTGCCCTTCTTCCTCCTAATCATCTCTGGAACTACTGCTTGGGAGGGGAAGACGGTTCCCATAACGTTGACAGAGAACATTCGCTGCCAGAGTTCCTCGCTCTCCTCGACGAAGGATGCGGCATCGTGGATTCCGGCATTGTTGACCAAGATATCGATTCTATCGAACCGATCCAAGGTGGCCCGTACCATGCTTTCTACATCGGTTTTCTTGCTGACATCGGCCCTCAAGAATATTGCTTCTGCGCCCAGTTCTTCGATCTCGCGCACGACATCTTCGCCCCCCTTAGGGTTTAGGTCTACTATCGCCAGCCCAGCCCCTTCTGTAGCCAAGGCCAGGGCTATGGCTTTCCCGATCCCTCGGCTGGAGCCGGTGACTACGGCTACTTTATCCTTGAGTCTCATCTTTGCCTCCTTCTATAAACATCACCTTATTGAAGAACTCCTGTCCCCTCTGCATCATGATGAAGGCCTTTTTCGCTTCTTGGAGGGTGAACCTATGGGTGATCAACTCTTTGGTCTGCAGCTGCCCGCCAGCCGCGTAGGTGAGAGAGGCGTGCCACTCGTATCCAGGGAAAGGGGCCGAATAGGAGTTCCAGGCCCCATAGATGATCAATTCCTCCCGAACGAGTCGCTTCATCGCAGCCTGGGACAGCTTCACCTCTCTTTCAGGTATGCCGAGGTATAGCACTCTGCCTCCCTTGCGCACCAGATCGAAGCACAACTCCTGTGCTCTCGCTGTCCCCGCGGTTTCTACCACCAAATCCACGCCTCGCCCTAGGGTGGCCTCAACTATGGCTGAAGTGGCCCTCTCTCCAAGGTGTGTTTGAGCCCCCAGGCTCTCGGCAACGTCAAGCTTAGCTGCCACCAAGTCGGTGGCAAACACCCGTCCTGCTCCCATTATGCTAGCTAGCTGGATGGCCAGCAGTCCCAGAGGTCCTGCTCCTACCACGACTACATCGTCGCCTGGCCTGACTCCCGCTCTCCCCAACCCGTGAAGAATGACCGCAGTAGGCTCTAGCATCGCCCCAGCCTCGTAAGCCACCTCCGGAGGCAGGGGCACTAGGTTTTCGACAGGTGCGACTATGTATTCGGCATAGGCACCATGGGTACGGGAGCCCAGATAACCATAGCCGTCGCAGAGGGAGTATCTCCCCCTTTGGCACCATTCGCACCGCCAGCAAGGGAGCAGCGGGGCGACGGCGCAGCGGTCGCCGACCCGTACGCTCTTGACGTCCTTTCCCAGTTCGGCTACATCGCCTGCCACCTCATGGCCTAGGACTATGGGGTAGAAATAGGCTGCGCCTTCGAAGGCCCGCGGTAGATCAGAGGAGCAGATGCCTGCGGCCCTCATCCTTATCAGGACTTCGCCGGGCCCCAGGCGGGGCAGGGCGACATTCTCATAGCGGATATCGCCAGGTCCATGAACTACCACGGCCTTCATGGTGTCAGCTCTCAGGAGGCGGGCGCAGATCGGCCAAATCTTGGTAGGTTGGCCGTAAGGTGTCGATGAGGGAGACGTACAGATCCACCAATGGTCGGTAGTAAGCGTGATACTGCGGTCGAGATTCCACACGGCTGACGGGCTCCACGAAGCTCTTAGCCGTAGCTTTCAGGTCATCGAAGGCACCCACCGCGTAGCCAGCCACTATCGCCGAGCCCAGGACGGCGTACTCCTCCCGGCTCAGTTGGACATAGGGGAGACCCAAGACATCGGACTTAATCTGGTTCCACAGGTCGCTCCTCGAGCCTCCGCCGATGACCCGGGCCTCCCTGAACGCCAAATCGGGTAGAAGGCTCCTCTCAATATCGAGATAGTAGGCGTACTCGTACGCTACACCCTCCAGTAGGGATCGATAGAGGTGCTCCTTCTTATGGCCCCAAGTGAAGCCCAGCCACAGACCTCGCAGGTCCGGGTCGCTGGGGGTAACGCGTCCTCCCAGATGGGGAAGGAACAATAGGGAATCCGAACCTGGAGGCACGGAGGCCGCAGCTGCATCCAATATCCCATAGGCGCTTCGACCCTCTCGCTCCGCCATGGCTTTCTCTTCCTTGGCCAACTCGTCCCGGAACCAACGTAAATTCAGGCCGCCACCATTGATATAGGCTAAGGAGTACCACAGATCCTCGGGCACCAACCTTCCGGTAAAGAGCGTCTTGTGTGCCAAGTCAGGCGTATACTGGTCCACACAGATGGAGAAAACTGAGGCGGTTCCAGCTACGTCGAAGACCATCCCTGGCTCCACCATAGC
>JBFFDV010000236.1:0-4264 GCA_041559215.1 Anaerolineae bacterium
ACCTCTATCGAATCAACCTCGAGACAGGGAGTGCGCAGGTAATTGCCAGCGTGTCGAGCCCTACGGGAACTACCGGCGGCGTCGTGCCCCTGGTCGACTCTACGGTGACTTATCCTGTCGTCTCTGACATGTATGCATATCAGCTCTGCACATGCATCTGGCCGGATATCTACGCGTATGGTGCTCGCATCGGGTATAGGCACAGTAGCTTTCTGCCCTTGGTAGTGAAGGACTACTAGGGCCACGAAGCCCTGGCTTCAAACCCTGCCGAAGTGGCGCGGGTTCCGAAACCTGCCGCAGTTTGATTCCTAAGCTGGGCCCGATGGCTTGGTATCTTGCGAAGCTGTCGAGACTGGAAAAGCTTGCAGCGGATAGGGCTCGAGACTAAATGGCTTCAGTCAACAAGACAGGATGCCTGGTGAGCCACAGGGCCTGAGTTGTCGCTGCTTCCGTGTGCGACCGGGTCGACGCTCACCAAGAGTGGCGTTTGTCGCAGAAGCAACGACGTCCCCCCGAGGCGCCTGACCTCCCACGTAGCGCATCGAGGTTCGAACGAGGCAAGGGTGTTGCCTGGAGGAAAACCTCCGCTAAGAGGCAACGGTGCCTCAAGTGGAGCTGCTACCGAGGAAGATCAACACCCAAAGGGGGCGATGACAAGTGCGACGATTCGCCGGGGTGGGCGGTTGCGTGCAGGCCCAGGCGGTGCCCCCAGGGAGCGAGATGCGGTTGGCGATCCCGGCCGCGCCAGCGGGATTCGCTAGGACGGCGGAGCCAGTGCTCTTGCTACAAAACATGGTGTGCATCTTGCGCGCTTTGGTGCCATTCTTGCATCTTGCTCACATGTAAGATGCCTCCAGTGGGATTCGATGCAAAAGCCCTGTCGTTCTGTGAGAAGATCGAGCCAAGGCCATAGGGGCGGTTTCCTCATTTTATCGAAGGACCGGATTGCATTACGCCGGCATATGATCTGGTTGCCGAGGTCACCTGTTTAAGAGTTCCAGCAGTTTCTCTCGATCAACCTCGGCCTCACGGAGGATATCGGCGAGGGTCCCTGGGGGGTGAAACGCATCAGACGCCTACTTCTGTACGTACTATCTGCTCCTCTCGGATAAATCCCGCAGCGGCTTCCAGATCTTCAAAATAGAGCTCAATCGCCTCTTTGATGTTCTGCAAAGCTTCCTGCCGGGGTGTAGACCTTGCCGCGCTTTCTGGCCATTCTTCCATCTTGTTCATACGCAAGGTGCCCCCAGCGGAATTCGAATCCGCGTCGCCACCTTGAAAGGGTGGTGTCCTAGTCCACTAGACGATGGGGGCGCATTTATATTGTACCGGAAATGTTGCCCGTTGTCAAGCAGTTCCTATGCCTGTAGCCCCAGCTCCTCTAGTTTCTCTTCCGTGGGCACCCCCTCTCTGTCCCAACCCCGGAGCCTATAATATTCCTCCAATAACGGCTCCAGTTCCACTACCTGGTTCTTGGAGTGGCCGCGGGGCAAGGTCTCTTGGGAGAACCTGGGCGGTAATCGATCATCTTTCCTAGTAAAGCCCTCTCTCAGGTTGAAGAGGCGCTCAAGGTTCCAGATCCTTTCGCCCATTCTCAGAAGTTGGCTTCCCTCCATGGGCTCACCGGCCACCGAGGAGAGAAGACTGGCGTAGTGCTCGGGGTTGAGGGCGAAGATGGTGAAGATGCAGAGACCCAGGGAGTCGATGATCGCGCTCAGGTCCTCGTATAGTTTGACTAGAGCGGCTTTGCCCTCGCTGGTGAAGCGGTCCACGGCGTAGGGAGCGGCTAGAGCTTCGGGGCCGATCAAATAGGCTCGCAGATGGCAACCACCCCGGTTGGAAGTGACATAGGCCAACCCCATGGCTTTAAAGCCACGGGGGTCATAGGCAGGGAGTTCCAGACCCTTGACGCTCATAGAGAGTTCCGGGTGGCCGAATCGTGAGGCCAGTCGGAAGGAGCCCTGACCCAGATATTTGCCGAAGCCCTCGTTTTGGCCGATCAGTTCGGTGCATTTGAGCACCATCTCCCCATTTCCGAAGTGTAGCTCCCCGCCCAACTCCGCCCTTATCATATCCTGGGTGGCCTTGTCCAGATATCCTCTCTCCGACAGCTCCATGGCACAGGCGATGGTGTTGCCAGCGGATATGGTATCGAAACCCAGTTCGTTGCAGTTGTAGTTGGCCTCAGTGATCACCTCCAGGTCCTTCACACCACACATGGGCCCCAAAGCCCACATGGTTTCGTACTCAGGTCCTTCGCCGCGGCGATTCGTCGTCCTGGTGGCTCTACCGCAGGCCACGAAGCAGGCAGCGCAGCCCACGCTCCGCTCGTAGAGGAGTTCTTTCAGTGTTTCGCCGGAGACAGAGTCGGCGTCTGGGAAGTATCCCTCCTGGAAGTTCCGGGCGGGGAGCGCACCATATTCGTTGATGATGTTGATGAGAACTGCGGTTCCATACTCCCTCAGGGCGTTCTTGGTGATAGGAGCCTCGCTCAAGATGGTGAGAGCGTTCTTCCTGGCCTCTTTGAACCCCTCTGGGTCGGCTACCGGTGTCTTATGGCTCCCTTGGACCACGACCGCCTTCAGTTTCTTTGCCCCCATAACGCAGCCAGTCCCACCTCTTCCCGCCGCTCGGTCCTTTTCGTTCATCACCGAGGCGAAAAGCACCCCGTTCTCTCCCGCGGGGCCGATACACGCTACCGCTGCTTGGGGCGATGTCTCCTCTAGCAGCCGCTCGGTGGTCTGGTGACTGTTCATCCCCCATAAGTGGGAAGCATCTCTGAGTTCCACCTTCTGGTCATCTACCCATAGGTAACAGGGGGCTTGGGCCGCACCCTCTATGACCAGGACATCGAAGCCCGTCCGTTTCAGGGCGATGGGGAAGCGGCCACCGGAATTGGAGCTCAGGATAGTGTTGGTGAGAGGTGATTTGGTCACTATCGTGTAGCGAGAGGAAAGGGCTGCCCCCGTGCCATTGAGGGGGCCGGTGGCCAATATCAACTTGTTCTCCGGAGAGAGGGGGTCTGTCTGGGGCGAAAGCTCATGCCAAAGGATCGCGCTTCCCAGCCCCCGCCCCCCTACATAGTCTCGGGTCAGGTCATCTTCCAGGCTCTGTATGCTGACGCTTTGTTGGCTGAGATCGACCCGCAGGATCTGTCCGTGAAAGCCACCTCTTACCATCTAGAAGTCCTTGTCCTTTCTGTAGCGTCTGTAGGGGCAGAGGCGACACCTTTTCATGTAGACCTCCCGAACCTCTCTCCTCTGCTTGGCTGTCTGGCCGTGAGGACAGATAGTGCAGGGGATGACCTTGGCCTCTGCCCAGGCTCGGGGATTGAACCTTATCCAATCCATGGTGGCTAGGATATTCAAGGGGCCACTGGTGCCGATCCTGAATCGAAGGGGATCTCTCAGCTCAGGCTCGTTGGCTCCGGCGTACAGCAGCCTGACCACAGTCATGGCGTCGCTGATGCCTCCCGCCGCCTTCACGCCCATATCGGGACCCACCGCTTCTCGCATCAGCCATATGTGCTCGGGGGTGGCGCCCAGGGCATCCATGCCTGTGGAATTCTTTACGAAATGTGCTCCTGCCTCCTTGACAACTCTACACGCCTCTATGATCTCTTCCCCGGTCAGTTCCCCAGAGCGGATTATCACTTTGACCAGCTCTCCTTGGGCAGCCTCGACCACCGCTTCGATCTCTTCCTGAGTGTAGTTTCGATCCCTCTTGAAGCGGCCGACATTCATCACCATATCCAGCTCTATCTTGCCGGGCCCTTCCCCTCTCAGATCTCGGCTCGTCTCTACTATCTCCTCCGCCTGTCGGCGCTTGCTCTGAATGGAAGACTTTCCCAGGGGAAAGTCGAGCACATAGGACTCCTTAACCGGGCTTCCTTTGAGCAGCTTGGGCAGCAGATCGACCTCTACCGGGTTGACACAGATAGAGTAGAAGCCATAGTCCAGCGCCCAGTCGACCATCTTCCTGATCTTCGGCTCCTGAGTGTCGGCCTTGAGATCGGTGACATCGATGAGACTGGCTACCTTTTCTGGGGTAAGTTCTTCGATGATCTCCACCAGGGCTTGGGGTGGAAACTCGACCAGGGGAACTCTCGACTCATCATCGAGGGCAAGTGACAAAGCCTTCGCAACCATCTTCTCTCCTTTATCCAGACACGAAGGTAAAGTGGGGTATAGGCCCCCATTCATTAGGGGGCCAATAGGAAATCCACGCTTTTCCGATGATGGCCTCTCCATCCAACATGCCCCAC
>JBFFDV010000237.1:0-4256 GCA_041559215.1 Anaerolineae bacterium
CCGGTTGAAGAATGCGAACCAACCTGGTGATGTCACAGGTCAAGGTGCGAGAATAACCACTTGTGGATTAAGCGAATGTATCGAGAAGGCGGCCCACAGTGTGGGCTGGGGGGCGAAACAAGCAAGGCCAGGGAACCGAGGTGTGGGCATGGCTTCGGTCTTACATGTGGGCGGCGGGGCGCGAATCTACCCCTCGGATGGTTGTGGAAGCATGGTGAAAGTAGATGACTTCGGCAAAGTGACTTTGATAACTGGCTCGACTGACATGGGACAGGGGGCAGATACCGTGCTGGCCCAGATAGTGGCGGAAGAGTTGGGCGTGCCAGTCGACAATGTTACCGTGGTCAACACCGATACCGACATCACTCCCTGGGATGTGGGAGCCCACGCCAGCCGCACCACTTTCATCGCTGGCAACTCAGCCCGTCTAGCCGCCGCCGATGCCAAGAGGCAGATTCTGGAGGCAGCAGCGCAGAACTTGGGCGAGAAGTTGGAGGATCTGGACATGAGGGATGGCAAGATATTCCTCAAAACTGAGCCTGAGGAGTGGATACCCTTCCCTAAGATGGTGCGCAGCAAGCACTTCAGGCCGGATGGCGATGTAATCCTGGCCAGAGGTTGGTACGAACCGCCAACGGAATATCAGGATAAGGAGTTCCGGGGCAACATCTCGGCTACTTACGGTTTCGCCACCCACGCGGTTGAGGTGGAAGTGGACACCGATACCGGAGAGGTAACGGTATTGAAGATAGCGGCTGCTCACGATGTGGGACGGGCCATAAATCCTATGGCCGTAGAGGGCCAGATCCATGGCGGAATATCTATGGGCTTGGGATATGCCCTCTATGAGGAGTTGGTGGTGGAGGAAGGAAAGGTGCTTAACCCCGACTTCGCCGACTATGCACTGCCCACGGCACTGGATATGCCCCCGATTGAAACGATGCTGGTGGAGACCGATGACCCGGCCGGCCCCTTCGGGGCGAAAGGCATGGCGGAACCAGCGAACATCCCCACCGCGCCGGCCATCGCCAATGCCGTCTACAATGCGGTGGGGGTGAGGATTAGAGACCTACCCATCACACCCGAGAAGGTATTGAAAGCCTTGAGGGAGAAGGAAGGCAGGGCGCAGGAGGAGAAATGAGAGAACTATTCACCGACATCACTGTATTGAGTATGGAACAGGCGACTGTGCTGCCATATCTTACATATAGGTTGGCTGCGGAGGGCATGAGGGTCATCAGAATCGAGCACCCGCAATGGGGTGATCCCAACCGCCTCGTGGGCAGTAACGTTCTCGGGGAAGAGGCGATGAATACCTATTTCCTTCCCAACAATGTGGGCAAGAAGGCGATCACTTTGAACCTGAGAGGTGAAGAGGGCCAAGCGATCTTGCGAGACCTGATTCTCAAATTGGATGTGGATATCTTCGCTTGCAACCAACTGCCACGCAATTACGCCAAACTAGGCATATCCTACGAGCAACTCAAGGCCATCAAGGAGGATATCATCTGGTTGGGTATTACTGGCTTCGGGCCTGAGAGTAATGAAGCAGCCTACGATCCGATCTTGCAGGCCAGATCTGGGCTCATGGATCTAACCGGCGAGAAGGATGGCCCTCCACAGGTTTTTGGGCTGCCCATGGCCGATCTGGGCGCAAGCGAGCATGGTTACGGTCAGATCATGAGAGCTCTCTACAATCGGGAGGCGACTGGCGAGGGCTCGCGGGTAGATGTTTCCATGTTTCAGAGTGCGGTCTCCTGGCTGGTGAATCCGGTGATGCTCACCAAGAGCTTCGGTGCGGAAATCACGCGTAGGGGAAACACCCACGAATTCTTCGCGCCAGTCTCGGTGTATGAGACAAAGGACGGCTACGTCTACATAGCTGTAGGGAACGACAGGCAGTGGCAGGCCATCACCGAACTGCCAGGGTTCGAGTCATTATATCGGGAAGAGCGCAAGCTGAATGCCGGGCGGATAGCTGATGTGGAGAACCTGAATGCGGAGATAAACGAGATAACCAGAACAAGGGCGACCGAGGAACTGATCGAACTGTTCAACAGCATAGGAGTTCCCATTTCCACGGTCAACACCATCAAGGATGTAATAGAAGACCCCCTGGTCAGGGACAAGTTGATTTATTCTGGGGACCCCCGCACTGGTACCGAAGTATTCCTGCCGCCAGCGCCGCTTATCACACCTTATCTGGAATCGGTAGACATGCAGATGCCTTTCCCGCCACGCTGGGGGGAACATAATGAAGAGATTTACGGTGACCTGCTGGGATACGATGCACAGAAGCTGAAGGGGTTGAAAGAGGCGGGGGTGATCTAGAAGACCTTCTTGGCAGAGGAGTAGAGGCCATAATGGAAAAACTGATTCTTAACGAGAATCTATTGGCCGCGCCTGTCCATGTAGCTGGCAAGCCGATAGAGGAGGTGCAGAGAGAATACGGCCTGGATAGTATTATCAAGCTGGCTTCCAATGAGAACCCTCTCGGTCCATCACCTCTGGCTGTAGAAGCCATTAGAAAGGCGATAGCCGGTGCTAATCGCTATCCTGGCCTTTGCGAAGCCGAACTGTCCATCAAGCTGGCAGGACTCGTAGACCCGCATTTCGACGAAGACAATGTCATCGTCGGCAACGGTTCTTGCGACATTCTCCGCATGGTGTGCCAGGCTTTCCTCCATGACGGTGGTGAAAGCATTGTCTGTTCCACCACCTTCCCCATGTACCAAATCTATACCCAGATGTTTGGCGGCAAGCTGGTATTCGTCGAGCCTAGGGACTATGCTTATGATCTGCCAGCGATGGCGGAAAGGATTGGTGACCGTACGCGGTTGATCTTCATTGCCAATCCGAACAACCCCACAGGGACGCTGTTGACCCAACAGCAAGTTGATGATTTTATAGAGCGGGTACCTGAGCACGTGGTCGTCGTGTTCGATGAAGCTTACTATGATTACGTGGAGGCGAGCGACTACGCCGATGTCAGTAAGTATATAAAGCAAGGCCGCAATATCATCATCACTCGTACCTTTTCCAAGATCTATGGCCTGGCTGGCCTGCGGGTTGGCTATGGCATTGCCAAGAAGGAGATGATCAAGTACCTGCAACATGCTCGTTCGCCTTTTCATGTCGGGTCGGTGAATCTGATAGGAGCTATGGCCAGTTTGGATGATGTGGAACATATCCAAAGGAGCAGGGCCCTCAACGCGAGGGAGAAGATATACTTGTACGAGCAGTTCGACAGGTTAGACCTGCCCTACTTAGCTACTGAAGCGAACTTCGTATTGCTGGTGGAGCTCAGGTACGACGCACAGGAGTTGAGCGAGGCTTTGCTGCGTCGGGGGGTGATTATACGTCCGGCAGCCAGTTTTGGTGCCCCAGGCGATGTTCGGGTGACGATCGGTACAAGAGAGGAGAACGAGCGGCTAGTGTGGGCGTTAGAGCAAGCCCTGCATGAACGGGAGGAGGGATAGTCCCTTTTGACAAGCAAGAGCTGGCTACGGTGTGAGATTCTGCGCGTGATAGAGCAATAACCCATGGATTTTCGATTCACCGAGGAGCAGGAACTCTTGCGTAGCAGTGTGGCGGATTTCGTGGACCGGGAGGTCATCCCCTTGGCCGCCCAGATAGATGAGGAGGGCCGGTTTCCCGGCGAACTTTTCCAGAAGGTGGGTGAACTGGGATATTTTGGCATCCGTTATCCCGGGGAATATGGCGGCTCGGGTGGCGATAATGTCATGTTCGCCTTCATGTGCGAGGAGCTGGCTAGAGGCTCGATGAGCCTGGCCGCCAGTGTTGCCATGCAGTGTCTAATGGGCACCAATTTCCTCTATCATTTCGGAACGGAGGAACAGAAACAGCGGCTACTCGTGCCTGCGATCCGAGGCGAGAAGATGGGGGTCATCGCCATGACCGAATCCGATGCCGGGTCTGATCTCGGATCTATCAAGACCACGGCTGTGCGTGATGGCGAAGGCTACGTCCTGAATGGACGAAAGATGTGGATCAGCAATGCTGCTTTGGCCGACTTCTTCACTGTAGCCGCCAAGACTGACCCTGAGGCCGGATTCAGGGGCATAGACATGTTTCTGGTGGAGAGGGAGAGGCCTGGCGTGAGCGTGGGCAAGGATATCGCCAAGTTGGGGGTGCGTGCCTTAGGGACGACGGAGTTGATTCTGGAAGGTTGCCGCGTCCCTGCCGAGAACCTCTTCGGGCAGCAAGGGACAGGCTTTCATAACCTGCAGGGTATC
>JBFFDV010000238.1:0-4229 GCA_041559215.1 Anaerolineae bacterium
AGGCTCCTCTGGGGAAGGAGCGAGCCGAGCAGCGGGATGCGCTGGATCAACTCCACTCTACGGGGCGCCACCAGGCGATCGGCCAAGGTGTCTATCCTCACCCGGGCGATGACCAAAATGAAGAGCAGCAAAACATCGAAGCACTTGATCTTCACGGCAAGGTCCTTTCTCAGCGAATATTATATAATAGAAGCAGCTGCGGGGCTAATTGGGGGCGTTGCGCAGCAAAAGCCCGGGGAGCACGAGGGGCGGGCGTTGAGCAAAGCTTGTCCTGCCTGTCCTGAGCATGCCCTGAGTGAAGCGAATGGGCGCAGTCGAAGGGAGTGTAGCCGAAGGATCGAAGGGTGTCGCCTTGTGTCCTTTGTACTCCTGCATCTTGGGGCTTGCGCCTAATTGTTGAGCAAGCCCATTAGCAAGGTATGAGAATATGCCCATCATAGTGAGAAGATATGGAGGACTACTCATCAGGGTCACCCTTATGATGCTGATAATATGGGGCTCTAATCTGTGGATGGTTCGCATCCGAGATTCGATCCTCCACTACCGCTCAGTTCTACAGGGACAGCCAAGTCTAGGAAAATCGAGCAGCCCTCTGGTGCAACAAGTAGTACTGGTCGTGGTCGGAGGTCTCAGATACGATGCCTCCCTAAAGATGCCCTATCTCAACGCCCTCCGAGAGAACGGGGTAGAAGCTCGGTGCAGAGGCTACTTCCCCTCCCATTCTCAGACAGCCTGGACGACCTTGATCAGCGGTGCGGGACCGGAGATCAACGACGCTCCGCTACTGGACGTTGCTTACGAGGAGATGGATTTTCTCACCGTTGACGATCTATTCACGGAGGCGAAAAGGGCCCATCTCACGACCGCGCTGGCCGGTTTTCAATCGTGGGAGAGGATGATACCTGACCACGTGTTGGACAGAAGTTTCTTCGCGTCAACCGCCGATGCTGAAGCTGACCGACAGGTAACCGAGGTGGCCTTGGCGCTAATGCGCAGTTTGCGACCCAACTTTCTACTGATCCATCTCGGCCAGGTGGAGCATGCCACCCAAAGTTTCGGTGCAGCTAGCCAGCAGTATCGGTCCGCGGTGCGTCGCGTTGATTCTCATATCCGCGAGATAGCTGAGGCCATGAGCCTGACCAGGAACGTACTTATCGTGACCGCTGATCATGGCCACCTTGCGAATGGTGGCCATGGTGGCGGAGAAGAAGAGGTGCTGATCACACCATTCGTCATGATCGGCGGTCGAGTGCTACCAGGCTCCCATGAGGAGATAGATCAAGCCGACATAGCCCCTACCATCGCTACGCTATTGGGCTTGGCTGTGCCAAGTGCCGCACAGGGAGAGATATTGTTCGACGCTTTGGCACTGGATGAAGCGGAAAGCACGGAGAAATGGGTATCCTGGGCTGAGCAAAGGGTGGAACTGGGCAATCTGTACCTGGAGAGCATCGGACAGGAACCTTTGAGTGAGTCGGCAAAGGGGGACGCCGAGCTAGCTCACAGCTCGCTTCTGGTGAGGAACTACGGAAGCGCTCGCAGTCTGGCCGAATTTGCTGTGCAAGGCGCCGATGAGGAGATGAAGAAAGGCCGCAGCCAACGTATTCGCAGGGAGCAACAGTACAGGTTGCCTCTCGCTCTGCTGGCGGTCGCAGTTCCTACATACCTCCTGTGGCGGCGGTGGAGCCGAACAACGGCTCTGCTCATCATCTCCGCGCTGGTGACCGTTCTAGTCTACAACTTGCTCTTCATTCGAGCAGGATATACATACTCCTTTAGCAGCATAGGGGAATGGGACACCTTCCTGGCAGAAGCGGCCCTGAGGATGGCTACCGCCTTGATACCAGCTATATTGATCGTTGTCGGGCGGATTTGGCGCGAGGAAAAGAGGCGACCTTTGGAGATAGCTGCAACTAACTACAGCTTTGCCTTGATCCTAGCCAGTCTTCTTGTCCTTCCCCTGCTCCTTGGCTACGTCGTTAACGGCTCTGAAGTAGTCTGGTATCTTCCCGATCCTTTCCTCGCCTTCCTGCAGGTCTCTGCGCTCGTGCAACTTGCCGTGGCAGCATTTCTGTGCCTGTTTGTGCCTCTGCTCACAGTTCCTCTTGATAGGGTGCTGCGTTGGACGGCGCTCAAGGTGCGCTCCTTAAGAAGGTCGAAGGTTTGATATGGTTACCACTTTCCTGACGATTTTGGTATAATAGGCCTGCGCGCCCTCTTGTCCAGAGGGAGGAGAACTGCCTTGAGAGTTCTACTGATCAACCCCAAAGCTAATCTACCCATAGATGTGCGAAGCAGTCCCTCCTTGGGCCTGGCTTATATCGCCGCCGTGTCTGAGAAACAGGGCGATGAGGTACGCATCTTGGACATGGAGGTGGAAAGCACACCGCTGCGGCAGGTTGTGAAGGAACATGCGCCCGAGGTGATAGGTATCACCGCTAATACGATTCAAATCAAGGCCACCTGGCGAGTGGCCCAGGAGTTGAAGGAGATAACGGGAGCCCCCATCGTCCTGGGGGGTCCACATCCCACCTTCCTGCCCGCCGAATCGGTGGAACGGCCCGAGGTAGATATCGTGGTGCGAAGCGAGGGAGAGATGACATGGGTGGATTTGTGCGCTCACCTGGAGAGCGGCGAACCGCTGGAGGGGGTGCAGGGCATCAGCTACCAGCAGAATAGGGAGGTTGTCCACAACCCTGATCGGCCTGTGGTCACCGATGTAGATTCCCTGCCCTTTCCGGCATACCACCTGTTCAAGATGGACTATTATACGAATCTGCAACCCACCCTCGACCATATCGAGGGGGGCAGCTACAGCATCCTGACCTCTCGCGGCTGTCCCTACCGTTGTACCTACTGCTCGCAAATCCTTCCGCGCCGATGGCGCGCCCGGTCGCCAGAGAACGTGGTCACGGAGTGGAGCTGGCTGGTGAAGGACCTGGGAGCCAAGGAGATAGGCGTTCTCGACGATTCATTCAACATCGATCGGGAGCGAGTGCTGGCGATCTGCGACCTGATCATCGGCGAAGGGTTGAATCACGTGCCCTGGATCATGATCAACGGCATTCGCGCCAACCTGGTGGACGAGGAACTCTTGGGCAGGATGCGCGAGGCCGGCTGTATACGCACCGCATTTGGGGTGGAAAGCGGGAACCAGCAGATCCTGGACACGGTGATAGACAAGCACCTGACGCTAGATCAGGTACGAGCGGCCTTCAAGGCGGCAAAGGCGGTCGGGATGGAGACCATCGGTTTCTTCATCATCGGGCTGCCCGGCGAGACAGAAGAGACCATGGAGGACACCATCCGTTTCGCCATCGAACTAGACCCTGTAGTAGCCAACTTCTCTATGGCCACTCCCTTTCCTGGCACCGAGATGTATAACCAAGTACTGGATAACGGGCGCTTACTGGTCGAGGACTGGGATGATTTCGCCTTCTTCGAGAACAAGGCCCAGTTCGAGACCAACGAGATGCCAGCAGAGCTGGTGGAGCGAAAGTGGCGGGAGGCCTATCGTCGCTTCTATCTTAGGCCCGGCCGCATGGCCCGCACTTTGCTGCGCAAACGAACCTGGCTGGAATTGCCACGCACCATCCGTATGGCCTGGAGGACGGTGGTAAGCTCATGACTGATAAACTGAGATGCAGCGTGGGTATCACTGCCCACAACGAGGAGGCAAACATCGGTCGGCTGCTGGAGGCGATGCTGAACCAGCAACTGGATCAGGTGGAGATAAGCGAGATCATCGTCGTGGCCAGCGGCTGCACCGACAATACCCGTGACATAGTAAGAGAGTTTGAGGCTAAGGATCCACGTGTCAAGCTGCTGACCCAGGAAGAGCGCGAAGGCAAAGTCTCGGCGGTCAATCTTTTCCTCAAACACGCGCAGGAAGAGATCTGTGTGCTGGAGAGCGGCGACACATTGCCCGGCGAAGACAGCGTGGAGAACCTGGTCAAGATGTTTGCTGACCCCCAACTGGGCATGACGGGAGCACACAAGGTACCGGTGAATGTGCCCGATCATGTCATCGGCTATCTCTCCCACCTGCGACTCACTCTGGAGCATTCACTCTGTCTGGAGATCCCTCGCCTGGGGGAGATGATCGCGTTTCGCAAGGTCTTCGACCAGATACCGCCCGATGTGGCCATGGACGAGGCCTTCGTCGAGGCTTTGATGATTAAGCGCGGCCTGCAGGTACGCTATGCTCCGGACGCCATGGTGTATAACAT
>JBFFDV010000239.1:0-4217 GCA_041559215.1 Anaerolineae bacterium
ACCTTTGCTCCTGATGATAGCCTTCATACTCTGCGGTTGCCAGGCTGCACACATCCCCCAATCTCACGCAGCCACGCCCACATGGCTAGTCTTCACCTACGTTGAGGATGGGGAGATGTCTGCTCAACCCTTGCCGTCCCAGCCTACAACTAGCAATCCCCCTTCAGAGACACAGTCGGAGTTAACCGTGGAGGGCGTGCAGCTCCAGGTTGTGTTGAAAGATGGGACGGCGTACGTCTATCAGGAAGGTGCACAAATATGGCGTAGCGATCCTTCCTGGGATGTGCAGGAGATGCTGCTAGCCGATCTGGACAACGATGGGTCGCGAGAAGTGGCCTTTGTGCTCTGGAAACCCTTCGTCCCCCAGCCACGATTCCTCTATGAGGACTTTCACTTCCATCCGCCCTTCGAGGAAGGCAGCCTGCGCAACCATCTCTTTCTCTATGGCTGGCGAGAAGGCGCATGGCGTCCTCTATGGTGTAGCTCTCCCCTCGCCGACCCAATACGGGAGTTAGCCGTCGGCGACGTCGATGCCGATAGGGCCGAAGAACTGCTGGTGTTAGAAGGCAGCTATGATGACCCCCTTGATGAAGCGGCCTACCATGTGACCCTATGGCGCTGGAACGGCTGGGGGTTCACCCTGCATTGGCGCAGCCCCCCTGGCCGCTATCGCAACTTGACATTGCAGGATGTGACCAGCGATGAAGCGCCAGATATAGTGCTTGAAGATGCATTCTAGTGAAGAGAGGAGCTTATCAGATGATTTCCAAATATAGCCGGCGGTTCCTTCTGAGCCTCTTTGCCTCGATCATGATGGCGGCCAGTTTGTTGAGCGGGTGTGCCACCCCTAGCCCTGTGGCTACCCCGCCCCTGCCGACGGCGACGTCTACCATTGAGCCTGCAGCCAGTCCCACGGCGACAGCCATCGTTCAGCCTCAAGTCACCCCTACTGAGGTGAGCGAGCTAGGGATTGGCTTTCTGGCCAGCCCGGTTCCGGCCAGACACGTAGGCTTCGCCACCTATAGCTCTCTGGAAACACGAACCCCAGACGCCTATGCTGGTTATTCCTTGCCCGTGGAACTGAACGAGGCTGTGAATCTCGACCGCTTCCTCCTCAGCCAGAGCCAGCAAGGGCTGCTAGCCCAGAACGGGTTCGTAGTCGCACCTGCGGAGTACCGGGAGTTTTTCCAGTTGTATGAGGAGGCCCGTTATGAGGCCCTACCCATCTTCGTCACTACCGACTCCGTCTTCCACGTCTACCATCTGCTCTTCGACAAGGTGCTGCGCACCCTGGAGGATGAGCGTTTCCATGCAGATCTGGTACGCTTGAGCGAGGGAATGCTATGGGCAGCCCAGTCTCAATACGAAACCCTCCAAGGCACAGATTTGGAAGAGGCGGCACGCCGTAACGTGGCCTATTTCGCCGTCGCCAACCGCCTGCTGGATTCTGAGGCCGAGATACCCGAGCTGGTGAAGGACGAAGTTGAGGCGGAGTTGGCGCTCATCGAGGCCCATGAGGGGTTCGTATTGTCACCCATCTTAGGCTACCCGGAGGATTACAGCCAGTATGTTCCTCGGGGCCACTACGCCAAGAACGAGACTAGGCAGCGGTATTTCAAAGCCATGATGTGGTACGGGCGGATCAACTTCCGTCTGAAAGAAGAGGTGGAGACCTTATCCGCCTTGCTCATCGCTCAGGCGCTGGCCAACACCGAAATCGCTGGCGAGCCAGCCTCGCGAATCTGGGAACGGATATACGAGCCCACCTCCTTCTTCGTGGGCGTCAGCGATGATCTGGACATCTATGATTATCATCCTCTGATCGAGGAGGTGTATGGCTCGATGGGCAACGACCCCACCATCTTCGCCGATGAGGAGAAGCTGACGCAGTTCATTCAGGCCGCCAGGCAGTTGCCACCGCCCCAGATCAACTCCATGTGGGTTTACATCTGGGAGGATCGTGACGAGGCCACTCAAGGTTTTCGCTTCATGGGCCAACGCTTTGTCATTGACGCCTACATCTTCCAGCAACTGATGTTCCGCAACGTGGGCACGCTGGATGACCCTCGCATGCTGCCCAAAGGACTGGACATATTCGCCGCCATGGGCTCCGAGGAGGCCTATGGCATCTTGGATGAGATGGACGAGACCCATTATGAAAACTACGACCAGCAGATGACCAAGATCAGGGGAGAGATTGCCGCCCTGGAGATCGATAGCTGGACGCAGAACCTCTATTGGGCTTGGCTCTACAGCTTCCAGCCTCTCATCGAAGTAAAGTATGAGGGGTACCCGGCCTTCATGCGCAATACAGCCTGGACGCGCAAAGATCTGCACACCGCCCTGGGCAGCTGGACCGAGTTGAAACATGACACTATCCTCTATGCCAAGCAGGCTTATGCGGAACTGGGCGGCGGCCATGAGGAGCTGGAGGTGCATGGCTACGTGGAGCCCAACCCCGAGGCCTACGCCCGGCTGGCCGCTCTGACCAGGATGACCATCGACGGGCTGGAGGAGCGAGGCTTGCTATCCGAGGGTGACAAGAATAATCTGGAAAGGCTCGAAACGATTCTCTTCTCGCTGAAGGGCATAGCTGAGAAGGAACTGGAGGGCACGCCCTTGAGCCAGGAGGAGCAAGATTTGATCACTTTCTACGGTGGCACGTTGGAGATGCTGACCATAGCCGCCGCCGATCAGGAGGAGGAGGTGGAAGGACGATCCTATTTGGAGGACGAGCAGGCGGCGGTGATCGCTGACGTAGCCACCGATCCGCTGGGCACCGTCCTGGAAGAAGGCGTGGGGCGCATCTTCGAAATATATGTACTGGTGGGGGTGGAAGGACAGCTGGTGATTACCAAGGGTGGTGTTTTCTCCTACTACGAGTTCCCCTGGCCGATGGGCGATCGCCTGACCGACGAGGCCTGGCGGGAGATGCTGGACAGCGGGCAAGCACCGGATCGCCCGGATTGGACCGAAAGCTTCGTCGCCCAGTAGAGGAAGGGCGGAGGAAAGTGCATAGTGGCATCCCAGGCAGCAAGACACCAGTGAACACGGCGCGCTGAGAGGCGGCCACGTCTGCGGAGCGGCAACGATAACAAAGAAGGAGGGACAGTGGATCAGAGAGAGATTGTGGAATATCACCCCATGATCAAGGACTTGCCGGCGAGCGAGCGCCCGCGAGAGAGACTGCAAAACTACGGCTCCGGTTCCCTCTCCACCTCGGAATTGCTGGCCATTATCCTGCGCACGGGGGCGAAATCGGAGAGTGTCGTCAACTTGGGAAGTCGCCTTTTGGCGCAGTTTGGCGGCCTGGCAGGGATCGCTAGGGCGAGCTTCGCTGACCTATGCAACGTCCACGGTCTAGGTCCGGCCAAGGTTGCTCAGCTCAAGGCTGCACTGGAGTTGGGCAAACGATTGATGGTCGCCTCACCCGAGGAGCGCCCCCAGGTCAAGTCGCCGGCAGATGTGGCCAATCTGCTCATGTTAGAGATGGGTTTCCTGGAGCAGGAGCACCTGCGCGTCGTCCTTCTGGACACCAAGAACCGCGTACTGAACATACCCACTATCTACATCGGCAGCTTGAACACTTCAATCCTGAGAGTGGGAGAGCTCTTCCGCGAGGCTGTAAGGGCCAACTGTGCCGCCGTTATCGTGGTGCATAACCACCCCTCCGGTGATCCCACGCCATCCCCCGAGGACGTCAGGATCACGCAACAGATCGTGGAGGCAGGTAAGCTGTTGGATGTGGAGGTGCTGGATCACCTGGTCATCGGAGAGCAAAGATACGTCAGCCTCAAGGAACGGGGGCTGGGGTTCGCGTGAGTTTGTCAGACCCTCCGGGAGGCTTCACTCGCCGTCTTGTTGCCAATCCTCGCTCTGGCGATGCCGGCGCCCTCTTTCCTCGATCACGGCGCTGGCGTGCTCGCGTTCGGCCTTGCACACCGGACACTCATCACCGGTGTAGGGCAGATGACACACGTTGCAGACCGTGGGCTCGGCGTCACTAGGCTCCCCTTGTGTAGGTCTAGACATCTTGGACTCTTCCCGCACGCGCTAAGCATATCACCGTCAGTGACAAAGGGCAAGCTGTTGTGCAGATATCTAAGCGCGCAAAGTCTGGGGATGTCCGACGAGCGAAAGGGTTACTTTCAGCTCCGGTCCATGAATCGGGAGGGCCTGAGGCAGGATGATCTGAGCGATTCTCCCAATGATCACCC
>JBFFDV010000240.1:0-4178 GCA_041559215.1 Anaerolineae bacterium
CAAAGCGGGATAGATATACCCAATGTGAATACGATTGTCATCAACAGGGCAGACCATTTTGGCCTGGCGCAACTGTATCAGCTGAGAGGGCGAGTGGGGCGCAGCACGGTCCGAGCTTATGCCTATTTTCTTTATGACGGGGATGCACCTCTAAGTGAGGAGGCCCGCAAGCGGTTGCAGACGATCAAGGAGGCCAGCGAGCTAGGAGCCGGTTTTCGTATCGCCATGCGAGACCTGGAGATAAGGGGGGCGGGGGATGTTCTTGGCACTCGGCAGCACGGTCATATCAGCGCCGTGGGCTTCGATCTCTACTGTCGGCTGTTGGCCAGAGCTATTCGGGAGTTGAAGGAGAAACAGGAGGAAGAAGCAGTCGCTGGAGAAAAGGAGACACCAGCTCCCACCATCTCTCCGGAGCCAACCGGCCCCACCATAGACTTGCCTCTTGATGCCCTGTTACCCGAAGATTATGTGATGGAGGATCCTCTACGCCTGGGGATATATCGCCGTATGGCCGGGCTTACCACAGTTCAGCAAGTAGAGGAGATGAGGCAGGAGTTGCAAGACCGCTTCGGGCCCTTACCTGAAGCGGCAGGGAATCTGGTCTACCTGCTGCGACTGAAGATCCTGGCCACGCAAGCTGAGGTAGCAACCATATCTACGGAAGGAGACAAGATAGTCATCGGACTGGGCAGCCTGGGGGAAATCAAACGGCGGCGCTCTCAAGGCCGTGTGCCTGAAAGACTGAAGCTAAAGGGGGATCGCCTTCTGCTGCCCACCTCGTTGCGGGAAAGGGGTTGGCAAAGGGAACTGGCGGAGATTCTTGAAGACATGGCGCTCTGACCTGAATGCTAACATATAGCCGTAACTACATGGTGATTGCCACCGCACATGCAAGATCACCGAAGTTTTCGAGACATCTGGCTCCCCTTCTCGGTGAGGCTCCATACCCGGCTGAGCCCGCCAACAGCGCAGACTCCAGCCACGGGGCAATCCTCACACTTTGCCTGACAGCTACCGCCCACTGCTCTCAGGTATCCCATCCGCGCCAGTTCTTCGATCATTTGCTGAAGCAATTCCTCCCCAACGCCCACGGCGCGAGCTAGGTCTGCGTAGCTATGAGCACCACCTTCAGCCAGGATCTGCAATAGTCGGTGCAACATCTGTCTCCCGCGTACGCCTTCCTTATCCAAATCCAACGAGCGCAGCCAACTGATAGATCACTATCCCCGCTCCGAAGGACACAGCCAGCAGGAAGACCAGGTTGAACAACGTCCACTTCCAAGAGTTGGTCTCGTGAAGCACCGTGCCCACAGTAGCCACGCAAGGGATGAAGAGCATCTGCACCACCAGGAAACCCAAGGCCGCGGCCGGGGTCAAGACCCTCGGGAGGATCTCCGCCAACCCCGCCTCCCCACCCGCACCGAAGAGGACGCCCATAGAGGCGATGGAGCTCTCCTTGGCGATGAAGCTGGTGAGCAGGGCCACCATCACCTGCCAGCTTAATCCCATCAGTGCACCCAGGGGAGCCAGAAACTGCCCGATTCGGGCCAGGAAGCTGGTCTCTATCTTCCCGGTCGGCATGGTCGAAAGTGCCCAGATCACCACCGACATGACCAGGATGACCGTACCAGCCCGCTTGAAGAAGGCAATGGAACGTTGCCACACCAAAAGGCCAATGGTGCGCCAACTGGGCACATGGTAAAGGGGGAGTTCCATGATGAAGGCGACCCGCTCACCCCCGAAAGCGATCTTGTTGATCACTATGCCTGAGATGGCCAAAACCACCAGGCTCAGGCCCACCAACCCCCAGGCCACAAGGGGAGCTGCCGCGCCGAAAAAGAGGGGGGTGAAGAAGGCCAGAACCATCATCCGCGCCGTACAGGGCACCAGAGGGGCCAACATGATTGTGAGCAGCCGGCCCCGCCGGGACTCGATCACCCGCGTGCCCATCACCGCCGGTACATTGCAGCCGAAGCCCAGGAACAAAGGGAGAAAGCTCTTGCCATGCAAGCCCATCAAGTGCATGAAACGGTCCATCACGTATCCAGCGCGAGCCATATAGCCCAGGTCTTCCAACAAGCCCATGGAGGCAAAGAAAATGAGCAAGATGGGTATGAAGGTGAGCACGGTCCCCACCCCACCGATAAGGCCATCGACCAGCAGGCCCAGGAGCCAGTCGGGAGCGCCGCTCAAAGCAGTACTGACCAGTTGGGCGCTGGTCTCCACCACATATGTCTCTAGCAAATCCTGCAACGGCGCACCGATGGTGTAGGTCAACCAGAAAGCCAATCCTAGGATGCCGGCCAGGATAATCAACCCCCAGAAAGGATGGGTAGCCCAGCGATCCAGCTTCTCGGTGAGGGTGACCTGCCCCACTCCAGGTCGCACCAAGGCCGCGCGGGTCATACGCCCGATCCAATCATACCGTCCGCTGGCCACGGCCACAATCGCATCCTCATGCTCCTTCAAGATGGCATATACCTTCTCCCATACATCCTCAGCCAGGAGATCCTCCATCACGCGCATGATCTCGTCATCCCCCTCCAGAAGCTTGAGGGATACCCAATCAACCGGATATGGCTCTGGCACACAAGAGGCAATGAGGCCCCTGATCTCCTCCAAAATAGCGCCGTGATCTTCCCTGATCTCCGGCCTCTTGGGCTCGCAGACCATTCCATCGTGAATCATCGCGTCAATGGTCTCCACCAACTCCCGCACCCCCTGGTTCTTGGTAGCGACCATGGGCACCACAGGTACACCTAGGGCTGCCTCAAGCACCTCAGGCTCGATCTTCATACCCTGTTGCTGAGCTACGTCTATCATGTTCAGAGCCAGGATTACCGGAGAGGGCAAGGACAACAACTCAGCCACCAGATAGAAGTTGCGCTCCATAGCAGCCGCATTGATCACAACCACCACCACATCGGGCTGTTCTTTGATGATATAGTCACGGGCGATCAGCTCCTCAGCGGACTTGGCGGTCAGGCTATAGGTACCCGGCAAGTCCACGATATGGACGACAGTACCGTTATGGGAATAGGTGCCTTCCTTTCGCTCGACAGTTTTGCCTGGCCAGTTCCCGACATGTTGACTCAGCCCCGTCAGTAGGTTGAAGACGGTGGACTTGCCCACATTCGGCTGTCCGGCCAGGGCCACGGTGATCTTTCTGCCCTCGGTCATATGCATAGCTTATGTCCTTTTCTGATCTCGCCTGACCCGTACCTTGCCCGCCTCACCTCTACCCAAGGCGATCCGAGTATCGCGGATGCTGACTATGACAGGGCCACGCCCGTAGTTCTGCACCATGATCACTGGGGCTTCAGGCGTGAAGCCAAGCGCTGATAGGCGGCTCACCAGGCTATGACCGGCGACAAAGTCATAGATTTCCGCCGTTTCGCCAGGCTCCAAGGCGCTGAGCCGAACCAGGCCCAACTCGGCATCGCTGGGCAGACGAGCCTTGTCATGCTCCCTGATCTTGCTGATGATCAAATCGGCATGCTTGTTTGGATCGAAGGGCGGGCCTGCGTAGATGATCTCCACCTCGGGATACTGTTCTTGCAGGGCGGACACCGTCTCTGGGATGTCAGTTCCTACATGGACACCCCCTCCTGTAAACGTGGTGGGCACAACGATCACCCTTCGTGCCCCTTGAGCGATGGCCTTCTCTATGGCCTCCGCCACCGAGGGCCGAGCGAACTGTTTGTACCCCACCTCCAGGATGTGATACCCCCCTCTCTCCTTCACCCGCTCTGCCAGTTTCTGCGTCTCAAAGGTGAACGGATCATTCTCTGGAGTGCGCGGCCAGTGCTTCAGTCCCTCGGAGATTTTCCGCTCTTGCTCCTTTATACGCTCCCACAGCTCCCTGTTCTGCTCCAGCCAATCCAGCGGCGGAACGCCATGAACTGCCAGCACCACCCCGGTCTCCTTGGCTTTCGATCGCTCCCCGTTATCCATCAGCTTCACCATCTTGATTGTTATTGCAAATAATTATCATTATCATTTAACTATAACCCATTATTCCCGATTTGTCAAGCTTGAAAACCTTAAAGATTTTCACGGGTGATGTGAATTTGTGCGTCCCATAGGTTGACAAATCGCCATCTAGAGAATATAATAATGACTGGAGCCCCTGTGGCGGAATGGGAATACGCAGCAGGTTGAGGGCCTGTGCCCGCGAG
>JBFFDV010000241.1:0-4175 GCA_041559215.1 Anaerolineae bacterium
ACGTTACAAGATAGTGGGGCAAGTAAGCCGGCCCAGCGCCAGCGCCCCTCTCTGTTTCTCCAGGGAAGGCCGCCAACGGCGAAGACGCTGATGGGGCTCTGAGCTATACATCCCTGCAGGTCAGGTAGTGGACTTGAGCTACGCGGTCACCAAGAAAGCAACCTCACCCTGCCCAAGGTGACGGTCAGGGGCGATTTATCCTCCCTGCGTTGATTCGGGTGGCGGAGGGCCCAGGAGAAAGGTCTCCATCACCTTGCGGCAGAGGGGTGCGGCATACACGGAGCCCTCGCCGCTGTTCTCCACCACCGCGGCTACGGCTATCTGTGGATTCTCAGCAGGGGCGTAGCCAGCGTACCAGGCGTGAGGCTTCTCCTCTGGGGTCTCGGCCGTGCCGGTCTTGCCAGCGGAGGAGAATTCAGCTCCCTCGAAGGCGTACCAGGCTGTTCCATTGCGGTTGCTGGTCACTCCATCCAGGCCATCACGAATCACCTGCAAGTTCGCCTCGGAGACGGGGAGACGAGCTCTCTCAGAGGAGGTGAAGATCTGTTCTTCCTCCTGGGGCGTGCCCGAGATGCGCATCACCAGGTGGGGCTGATAAAGGATGCCGCCGTTGCCGATGGCGGCCATCATGTTGGCCACCTGCAAAGGTGTGGCCAGCAGGTCTCCCTGGCCCACCGCCAGGTTCACCGCATCCCCCGGCACCCAGAAGGGGTTACCCTCGCCGGTGAAGAACTGCTCCTTCCACTCAGGGTCTGGCACCAGACCAGCCGTCTCATCAACCGCATCTATGCCAGTCAATTCGCCAAAGCCGAAATAGTGGCTATAGGAGGGCAGAAGGTCCGCGTCAACGCTGTTCAAACGCAAGCCCATCTCCCAGAAGAAGACGTCGCAAGAGCGGACGATGGCGGCGCGGAAATCCGTCGTCCCGTGGCCGGAGCGGAGCCAATCGTATTTTACCCACCCCGCGCCGAGGCCGGCCCAGGAACCTGTGCAGTTTATGGTGGCGCTCGGAGCGTAGCCGGCACCCTCAAGGGCAGCAGCGGCGGTCACCACCTTGAAGACGGAGCCGGTGGGGTAAGCCCCTTGCGTGGCCCGGTTAACCAGGGGCCGGGCGGCATCGGCTGACAGGGCCTGCCAGCGAGCGGCGTTGAAGCGCCCCCAGGTTATCTCATTAGGGTCGTAGCGGGGTGAGGTGGCCATGGCCAGAATATCGCCATTGTGCGGGTTGAGCGCAACAATAGCCCCTCGATGATCGCCCAGCGCTTCCTCGGCCACCTTCTGCAGTTCGAGATCGATAGTGGTATAAATGCTCCTGCTCTGCGTAGCCGGATGCTCCACAACGGTGTCCACCAGTTCGCCCTCAGGGGTGATGATGGCCAGCCTTCCCCCCCGGCGACCGGCCAGATAGGTCTCCCCCCATCTCTCCAGCCCCGCCTTCCCTATCACGTCTCCCTCCACATACCCAAGGGCTTGCAGCGCAGCCAGTTCCTCCTGATCTATCTCTCCCATGTGGCCCACAAGGTGAGCCGCCGTGGTTCCCTGAGAATAGGTGCGTATAGATGTCTCCTGCAACATCACGCCGGGTAACGATTCCAGTACATCGGCATGGGTCATGCTGGCCTCAAAAGAGATGTCGGCGATGGGCACGAACCAGTGAGGTTGAATACCAGGAGCGGTGTAAAGGGACTGAATATCCTCCTGGCTCAAGCCGAGGATACGGCTGAGCTCGGCCAGCAGGTAGCCCTCATCCTCGATCTGGGCCGGCACCACCCCTACCGTAACCATGGCCTCTTCTATGGCCAGAGGCTGGCCGTTGCGATCGTAGATGTTCGCTCGGGAGGAGGTGAGACGGTGCAGGTACACCAGGTTATCCATGGTCAGCGAGGGGAAGATGACCGCGGGAGACCAGTCCACTCTCCAGCCCACATCCTCCCAGACCAATGACAACTGGTTGCGGATCTCCGGGGAACCAAGCAAGATGGTCTCCAGGGTGAGGGTGAAATATACCTGCGCCTGGCCCTCTTCCTCCACGAGATCCCCCATCTCCAGATCCTGGGAGAGAACCGTCGCCTCGTTCATGATGGACTGGTGGAACCAGACGAACTCCTCCTCGATGATGCTGTCCTGAGCCGAGGAGGAGAGCAGACCATACATGGCCTCATACTCTCCTTCCTCCCAGGCCTCCAGGAAAGCCTGGGCGGTGGGCAGGGGAGAGAGGTAAGTGGTCTCGGGGGTGGGGGTATCCCCCAGGCTCAGGGGCTTCTCGCAGGCCAGGGTGAGGATGAATAGCATGGCCAGGGCAAGGATGAGGTTGGCCCGTCTCATAGTATCGCTTCGCGCTCCTTATACTCAGCGATCTGTTGCCGGATGACCTCGCGCTGGGTCAACGCCTGCTCGAGGGGGTTAATGAGTTCCCCCTGCCAGTCGTCTATGGCCTCGACCAAGTCGCCCAGGAAATCCTCCAAAGGCTCCAGGAGATTTTCCTGAAGAGGGTTGAGCAGCATACCTTTCAGGCCTTTCTCCTCATCATCGGTGAACCAATCCTCCCGCAGCGGTTCCAGAAGTTCGGTCCTGATCCGCCCTATGGTTTCCGGCAGGGAGCCCACCAGTTCGGATATCCTATCCAGCGTATCCACTATCTTCGGTCCAACGCCGGGGATGCGCTCCACAAGGGAGCTGAAGAAGCTGCCCAGGGCATCGCTGAGGGGGCTGACTCTCTCTTGGACCTCGCTCATCAACTCCTGTAGTCGTTCCACCCGGTTCTCTACGCTCGTGACCAGGCCTTCGGCCAGTCTCAGCCCGCTGCGAATGGTGGGGAAGGCGTTCTCGAAGGCGGATACCCCTCTATCCACCAGGCTGACGCCGTTTTGAAGGCCTGAGATGCCCACTTCGAGCCCATCGAGGGAAAGGGTCAGGGCAGCGATGCCAGCGCTCAAGAGGGCATCTATACCGACCCGCTCCAGGTTCTCGTAGAGCGCGAGGAGGCCGCGCAGTTTGATCAACTCTGTCTGGGCCTCCAGTTCGGCCTTGGCCCCTCCAGCCCTGGCGCCCAGGGCGCCGGCCATCAAACCTGTGGCGACGTTGGTGGAGACCAGAGTGGCTCCGCCCGCTGCCGCACCTACGAGAAACTGTTTTCGGGTGATCCCTCCTCTGAAGAGGACACGGTCCTCACGGGCGGGCTCGGCGGTTTGCAGCATCTCCTCAATCCTCAACAGGGTATCCTCATCGCAGGACGCCAACCGCTCCGCGATTCTGTTCGTCAACGCCTCTCGCTCTTCATTCCCTTCCATCTTCCTTCACCTCCATCATGCGAGCCTGCTTGTTCGTAGTGTGCGCTTCAGCGCATCTCAAAAGCGAAAGTCCTCACTACAAGCGCGTTCTGCGCCCTACCAGTGGCTTTTCAAGCTGCGGACATGGTGTTGAGGATTGGTCTTGTGGTCACCCAAACCTTTGACAGCCTGAAGGGCAGGGAATTGCGCGCCTTCCTAATATGACATGCCAGCCTCTCTAGCCCACCCTGTCAAGTCCCCAAGGGAAGATCCCTTGGTAGAAGATCATCCTTTTACCCCGCACCGCCTGTGTCGTACCGTCTCCCTCGTTCAGCGAGAACAAAGCGCCCATGTCCGCCGGGTCTATCGAGCCATTGAGGTTTGTATCCGCCTCTATCCGGGTGAAAACTATCCCCTGGTTGTCAGCAGCCCAACGAGGGGCAAGATTCAGACCAAGGCCGGAGGTCAGCCTAATCTTCTCGCCATCATCGGCCTTCATGATATAGATATCACTGCTCGCGTCCCGCAGCGATTCGAAGGCTATCCACGCCCCGTCCGGTGACCAGGCGGGCGCATGATCGGGGGCGGGGTTCTGAGTGAGGTTCACCTGTTCCGAGCCATCGGCATTCATGACATAGATCTCGCCATTCCCGTCGCGCAAGCTCTCGAAGGCGATCCTGGTGCCATCGGGGGACCAGGCGGGGGCCAGGTCCTCAGCAGGGTCGTCGGTCAACTGGAACTCCTCACCCTCCTCGTCCAGGAGCCAGATATCAGCGTTACCACCCCGCTCGGAGACGAATAGATAGCGGGCGACCATCGGGCGGGGGACGGCAGGGGCCTGCCCTGGAGAGAGGGAGGTGTACTCTCCCTGCCACACGTCCACCTCCGTATTCAGAGCCTTGACCT
>JBFFDV010000242.1:0-4110 GCA_041559215.1 Anaerolineae bacterium
CAAGTACTCACTCCTCGGCGGTATGCGCACAGTGGCCCAGATGATCAGCTATGAGATACCGATGGTGCTGTCGGTCGTCGGGGTACTGCTGCTTGTCGGTTCCCTCTCCATGGTCTCTATAGTGGAGGCTCAAGGCCAGTGGCGGTTGCCCTTCATCGTCCTGCAACCCTTGGCCTTCGTTCTGTACTTCGTTAGTGCCGTGGCAGAGGTGAACCGTGCACCCTTCGACCTGCCGGAGGGCGAATCGGAGATTGTGGCCGGCCATCTCATCGAATATACCGGCATCAAATTCTCCATGTTCCTCCTGGCCGAATATATCAACGCTTTCAGCATTTGTGCCATCGCCACCACGCTATTCCTGGGAGGCTGGCAGGGCCCAATACTACCCTCCTGGGCCTGGTTCTTCATCAAGGCCTATTTCCTATATTTTGTGCTCATCTGGCTCCGAGGCACTCTGCCCCGCTTGCGGGTTGATCAGCTGATGAACTTCGCCTGGAAGGTGCTAGTGCCATTGGCCCTGGCCAATCTGCTTCTCACCGCGCTGGTGGCGAAGCTGGTTCCCGCCTACAGCCTAGTGGGAGCGGGGGCCTTCCTGGTCATGAACGTGGCGGTCATCGCCGCCCTCGTCGCTTTCAAGTATCCGGGTTGGAAGAGAGAGAGGCGAGAGGTGGTGTTGGTCTCCAAGTAAAGAAGGAATGAACTATGCTTGGCTATGGAATACTCAAAGGCATGTCAGTTACCCTAAGGCGTTTCATTGACACCTATGTAGGGGATTTGACGAAATTCCCGTGGAGGTATCGGTCGCGCCCTGTGTACGAGCGGATGGGCATTACCCAGCGAGGCGCTTTCACTATCCAGTACCCTGAAGAAAAGGTGCCCATGTTTCCTCGGTATCGGGGGCCTCTGATGCTGTTGACGGATCCAGAGACGGGCATCAATAAGTGCATCGCTTGTGGGCTATGCGAACGGACCTGTCCCACAGAGAGCATCAAAGTCACCAGGGCGGAGGAAAAAGTGGACGGTCAGAGGGTACCAGAGACTTATGAGTATGATATGAACACTTGCATGTTCTGTGGTTTCTGCGTCCAGATCTGCCCTCAAGACGCCCTGGCGCACACTCCGGAGTTGGAGATAGGCTCCTACGATAAGGGAAAAGCTCTGATTCTCAACCTGGAGCAGATGCTGGAACTGGGTAATAAGTATGCCCCCGATGGAGTATGGCCCAAAGAGAAGGAGGCAGAGCCGTCATGAGCGTTATGCAGGTTGTCTTTCTTATTTTGGCCGTCGCAGCCGTCGGCTCGGCCGTAGGGGTGGTCACCACCAGGAATATTTTCTACAGCGCCCTGCTGTTAGTCGCTTGTCTCTTCACCGTGGCTGGGTTCTACGTCCTCCTGGAGGCGACCTTCCTGGCCGCGGTACAGGTGCTTATCTACGTGGGCGCCATCGCCGTCCTGATCATCTTCGCCGTCATGCTTACCGAGCGGATGATGAGCGGAAAGGTGCGCGCCTGGAACGAGCAATGGTGGGTCGCCCTTCTGGTGGCCATCGCCCTGGTGGCGGTCATGCTGTACGTGGTCGTAACAGCCAGCTGGCAGATATCGGATGAAATGATCCCCACCGACCCCATCGTGGCTCTGGGCCAGACCTTGCTGAGCACCTATGTACTCCCGTTCGAGGTCGCCTCTGTCGTCCTCCTGATGGCCCTGATAGGGGCGATCATCATAGCTCGCGAGGAAAAGCCGATAGGCCGTGTTGGCGAGGAGAAGGAAGAGGAAAGCTAGAGGAGCAATGATATGATACCCTTGAGTTGGTTCTTGATCGTAGCAGCGATTCTCTTCTGTATCGGCCTATACGGGGCCCTGGCCCGACGGAACGCCATCGGCATCCTGATGGGCATCGAATTGATGCTGAACGCGGTGAACATCAACTTGATCGCGTTCTGGCGCTATATCACGCCGGAGGTGCTCACCGGTCAAGTCTTCGCCATCTTCGTCATCACCGTGGCCGCTGCCGAGGCATCCATCGGGTTGGCCTTGATCATCTCCATCTTCCGCAATCGGGAGACCGTAGTCGTCGAAGATATAGATATGATGAAGTGGTGATGCGTCGCCCTGCACATGCCTGCCCTGAGCTTGTCGAAGGGGTGATGAAATAGCTTAGCAAAGAGGTAACTATGGAAAATCTGGTCTATTTGGTGCCCTTCATCCCCATCGTGCCTTTACTCACCTTCGCAATCATCGTGGTCTTCACCAATCGCAACCAGAAGCTCAGTAGCTATCTGGCTGTGGCCGCCATCTTTATCCCCTTTTTGTTGTCCATGGTGATCGTCTTCAGCGCCCTGATTCGCATGCCGCATTTCGCTGCAGAGCCAGCGGTCCATCTAACGCTGCTGCGGATTCCCACAGGCGCTACCACGTTGGATGTTGGCGTGCAGATAGATCCCCTGACGGTGGCCCTGCTCTTCATGGTGCCCACCGTCTGCCTGATGATCTTCATCTACTCCATCGGCTACATGCACGGCGACCCGCGCTACTCCAGGTTCTTCGCCTATATCTGTCTCTTCGCCACCGGCATGCTGGGCCTGGTGGTGGCCGACAATCTGCTCCTGCTATTCGTGTCCTGGGAGGTAATGGGGCTCTGCTCCTACCTGTTGATCGGTTTCTGGTTCGAGAAGCCATCGGCTATGTGGGCTGGTCTGAAAGCTTTCATCACTACCCGCATCGGCGATGTGCTGCTCATGTTAGGCATGGTGATCCTCTACTTCCAGACGGGAGCCTTGAGGTTCGAGACCGTGTTCGAGGGGGTGGAACATCTGGCGGAGACGAACCCCAATCTGATGTACATCATCGCCTTGCTGGTGTTCGGCGGAGCTGTGGGCAAGTCGGCCCAATTCCCGCTGCATGTGTGGCTGCCGGACGCCATGGAGGGCCCCACTCCGGTCTCGGCATTGATTCACGCCGCCACCATGGTCGCCGCTGGGGTGTTCCTGGTGGCGAGGATGCTACCTATCTTCGTCGTCCTGGCGGGCATGCCGGCGCTGACCTGGGTGGCTGCCATCGGCGCCTTCACCGCGCTATTCGCCTCCACCATCGCCATAGCGCAAGACGATATCAAGCGGGTCCTCGCCTACTCCACCATCAGCCAGCTAGGGTATATGATCATGGCCCTCGGCCTTGCGGGGTTCGTGGCCGCAGTCTTCCATCTGATAACCCATGCCTTCTTCAAGGCTCTCCTCTTTTTGTGCTCCGGCTCGGTTATCCACGACGTGGACACCAACGACATGATGGAGATGGGCGGCCTCCGCAAGAAGATGCCCTATACCTTCTGGACCTTCCTGGCGGGCATGCTCGCCTTGGCCGGTGTACCGCCCTTGGCAGGGTTCTGGAGCAAGGACGAGATTCTGGCCACGGCCTTCTCGACGAACCAGGTGGTCTGGGTCGTGGGCACTATCGCCGCCTTCATCACAGCTTTCTACATGACGCGCCAGGTGGCTCTCACCTTCCTGGGCGAGCCGCGCAACAAGGAGATTCATGCCCACGAGAGCCCAAAGGTGATGTATATCCCCTTGATCATCCTGGCCATAGGCGCGGTACTGCTGGGATTCCTCGGCGTTCCCGAGGACTTCCCCATTCTGGGGCCGCTGCTGGGTAACCCCTTCCACCATTTCCTGGCTGAGCAGTTCCACCAGTGGCATTATGTGCAACTGCCCCATGTGGAGTTCAACATCGCGGTGATGCTCATCTCCGTCGTAATGGCTTTCGCAGGCATCGGCTTGGGTTACTTCGTCTACGGCCGCAAGCCGCTCGTGGCAGGCCAGCGGGACCCCTTGGAGCGGATGGGCGTCGTCTGGACCGTGTTGAGGAACAAGTACTATATTGATGAGATCTACCGTGCCACGATCATAAGAGGCACGATTGGGCTGGCCAATATCTTCTTCAGGTTCGACCTAGGCATCATTGACGGCATAGTGAACCTGATCGGCAAGCTCACCGAGCGCTGGTCCTGGGTCAGCCGCCTCTTTGACGTCTATGTTATTGACGGAATCGTTAATGGGCTGGGCCGGTTGACCTCAGCGGTGGGCCAGGAGTTGCGGTATATCCAAACTGGCCG
>JBFFDV010000243.1:0-4079 GCA_041559215.1 Anaerolineae bacterium
AGCAGTCAGTAGATTGTTGATTATCGGGCGCCATTAGTTGGAGCCTCCTGTCAACTCCCGTATTTGAAGAGGATATGGATGATCTTTGGGAATGATGGCCCTTGCTGATTGTCGAGACAGTTTCCTGAGGTGTGAACAGGGCAGATGCCTGGAATTTTGGAACTGCCCGTGGCGGCCTTTCCAGAGGCGCCCGTACGGGCGGAAGAACTGCGGTATATCATAAACTGTATCCGCCAGAGCCAGTGTTGCTCAGTGGTAGGCCCCAGCAACACAGGGAAGTCTCTTCTCTTGAAATCTCTACCCAGAGAAAAAGTTCGCCGAGCCTGTGCACACGAAGGGACTGAGCCGCCGGTTATTGTCTTCGTGGATTGCCTCGAAGCCGGTGACAGCGAGCAAGCTTTCTATGAGTTGCTGCTCCGCCGCATCGTGGAAGAACTGGAGGATTCAGTTGTATCCGCTTCCACGGTTGGCATCTTGAGAGCCCTACACGACGAAGTTCTGCGCAGCACTAGTGATGTAGCTGTCCGCTCTCTGTTTGCAAGCGGCATGCGAGAGATGGATCGGGGCGGCGAGATTAGCCTGATAGTAATCCTTGATGAGTTTGACGACGTGTTTCGTACGTTGCCGCCTTGGCCGTTCCGGCAACTCCGCGCGCTCCGCGACGCGCTGGGAGCTAGATTGTGTTATGTCACGAGCACGTCTCGCCGCCTGGAGCGGCTTCGCTCAGACGCGGATACATACGAATTTCGGGAATTGTTCCACCTCTACACCCTGATTCTGCGCCCTCTATCAGAGGAGGACGCTCAACGCTTTGTCGCGTACCTAATCAGCAAGCAAGGTGCCCTCTTACATGACGAATATATCTCCTTAGCAATCGAACTCGCTGGTGCTCACCCGGGTTTGCTGGAGCGGATCTACAGCATGCTCAGCGGTATCGAGCCTGATGCAGTGGCATCATTGCAGGGCGCCGTGGCCGAGCTTATTGGGAAGCGGCCGATCAAGACAGAGTGCCGGCGGCTATGGGATGAATTGGAAGAGGAGGAGCGGGAAGGGCTACTGGCCCTGGTCGGAGGCGGTGAGGCAGCGCTTGATTCCGACAAGAGACGAGCTCTAGAGACCAAAGGCCTGATTGTAACCACGGAGGGTGGGGAGCTGACTGTCTTCAGCCCGATCTTTGAGGCTTTTGTGCAGAGCGAATTGGCATCTCGGCGTTGGTCAATAAGTAGGGGCGTCCGCTGTGACTTGAAGACAGGCCAAGTATGGTCGGACGATCGGGAGGTGACCCTGACGTTGAGTGAAGCCCAGCGGAAACTGGTAAGATTCCTGTACGAGAGGGCTGGCGGAGTGTGCACCTATGACGAGATTGCCGAAGAGGTCTGGGGTGTAGGAGAGGGCGTCAGTCCGGGTGCAATCTATGAGTTGGTGAAACGAGTGCGGCAGAAAGTAGAACTTGACTGGAGAAACCCCAGTTACATTGTGACCGTGCCTGGAGAGGGGTACCGATTGCAGATCTCAGAGTAATCCTGTCAGGCCGTAGAAATCGGACAGAGGAGAGGTTATGTGCCTCTCCTTTTTTTCTTTCCTCGCAAACGAGGAGCAACGCGGTTTGATATAATCTTTCGACAGGCTCAGGGGATATTGGTCACTTGACCAAGGAGAAGATTGGCCACCTGGCCTATGACGAAATCCCCCAGGTGGCCGATGCCTTTTGGGGGTTTATTCTGTATACTTGATTTGGATAGAGAGATGGTGGGCATCGCGCCCGATCCGGAAGCCGTGATGGAGCAGCCAAACAGAAATCCAACGGTCGGCGTTTGAGGATTGTTTGACGAGGTTTGGCCTGGGGTTGAGTCGAGGCCGGGCAAGTAGAGTATAATATGTTGTAACGGTTTTCAAGCGCTACACCACATGCCGCCAAGGAACTGTTCAGGAATTCGGAGAGGAGTTGGAACTTACAGTCAGTCTATCGGCATCGGCTTCTTGACAATTCGACAAATGCGCAGTATAATTTAAATGCTAATGCAATGCAATTGCAATTAGAGTTATAAGCACATGATTTTCAGGAATCTCTGGCGAAGAAAAACGCGCACGATATTGACACTGGTAGGTATCAGCTTAGGGGTGGGAGCTATCGTCTCGCTGGTAGCCATCGCTAATGGGCTGACCACTGGCCTCGCCGAGCTCTGGTCGGGCAGTGGGGCCGACCTGATGCTATCCCAGAGCGACGCTTTAGACCCTCAAATCAGCTCTATTGACGAGAGTGTAGGGGAGGAAGTAGCAAAGCTTCCAGGTGTGCGCAGCGTTTCAGGCATGGTCTACGGGGAGGTTACCACTGAAAGCGTCCCCTATTTCCTAGTCTTTGGGCATGAACCCGGTGGGTTTACCATTGAGCGTTTCAAGTTAGTAGAGGGCGAGGGGCTTACCTCTAGATCGAGGCACGAGATCATCATCGGCAAGATGGCGGCTGATAGCCTCAAAAGAGCGATTGGCGACAGCATAAGAATGTACGACAGCGCTTATCGCATCGTAGGTATCTATGAGACGGGGTCCGGCCTGGAGGACGCAGGAGGCGTCATCACCTTGCGCGATGCTCAGGCGATGCTGAAGAGGCCCCACCAGGTAAATGTGTTTCAGGTTAAACTGAAGCCTGATGAAGATGCAGATGAGGTGCGAGAGAGAATCGAACGCCGTTTCCCGGATCTCGCCGTGACTAAGTCCGGCGAATATGCCAACCAGGAGTTGCTGATGCAATCAGTGGGCGGCTTCGCGTGGGGCATCTCCCTTGTGGCCATCCTCATCGGTGGTGTGGGAATGATGAACACCGTGCTGATGTCCGTCTTTGAGCGCACTCGTGAAATCGGGGTCCTGCGTGCGGTGGGCTGGCGCAGGGGCAGGGTGCTGCGTATGGTCCTGATGGAGTCGATCGGCCTCAGTTTCATGGGAGGATTGCTGGGAGCGGTCTTGGGCGTAGCCACGGTCAAGCTGTTCGCCAGCATCCCTGCCACGGCCGGACTAATGCAGGGTAAGTTCTCCATAAGTCTATTTGTCCAGGCCTCTCTGGTGGCTGTGGGGCTGGGGGCGATAGGAGGGTTTTATCCGGCCTGGCGAGCCTCGCAGTTGGACCCCTTGTTGGCTATGCAATATGATGCCGATAGAGGGGGCAATCGTTCTAGGCGATGGCCTGGTGGGATGATTGTCAGGAATCTGATGCGGCGCAGGACGCGCAGCGTGCTCACCCTGATAGGAATAGGCATTGCCATCGCAGCAATTGTGGCCCTGGGAGGACTGGGCGAGGGTTTGGGCCGACAGGTCACCGGGATGGTCGGTGGGGAGCAGACGGACCTGTTGGCTGTGGAAGCCAACATCTCTGATATGCAGTACAGCTCCATCGATGAGAGAGTTGCTAAGAGAATCGCGGCCATGCCTGAGGTGGAGAGCGTATCTGGTTTTCTGGCCGGCTTCATCACTAGTGAGGACATGCCACTGCTGATCATCTATGGCCATAATCCTCATGAATCTGCCATCAGGCAGTTCAGGATAGTGGAAGGGGAGGGGTTGAGCGCCAATCGCCAGGCTATCGTAGGTCGCTTGGCAGCTGATAGCATGGGCAAGGAGGTGGGTGAGGCCATCAACGTGTCGGGAAGTCGCTACCGAATCGTGGGCATTTACGAAACGGGAGTGGCCTTCGAAGACATAGGGATTGTCATCTCCCTACGGGAGGCTCAGGCTTTGCTCAGGCGACCTCGTCAGATCGCCTTCCTGGGTATTGAACTGCGGGATCCAAGGCAGGTGGAGAGCGTTCTGAGCGAGTTGGAGGAACGGTTTCCCGAGATTTCGGTCTCCAAGACGGCCGAATTCAGCGAGAGCGTGCCGGATCTTCGCACTACTGACGCCATGATAGGGGCCATAGCCTTCTTGGCCATACTTGTGGGCGGCGTTGGGATGATGAACACTGTGTTCATGTCCGTCTTTGAGAGAACACGAGAGATAGGGGTGTTGAGAGCCTTGGGTTGGCGCAAGATGAGGGTACTGGGCATGGTAATGTGGGAGTCCATATTACTCAGCGGAGCCGGAGGGCT
>JBFFDV010000244.1:0-4074 GCA_041559215.1 Anaerolineae bacterium
TCTGTGTTCTCAATAGGCCCCGCGGCTGAGGAGAACGGATGGTATTGTCCTCAGCATGATCTTGAAATCCAGCCACAGCGACCAGTTCTCAGCATAGAAGAGGTCGAGCATCACCATTTCATCGAAGCTCAGATCGCTTCTGCCCATCACCTGCCAGAGACCGGTTATACCTGAGGGGATATGCAGACGGTCGTGGTGCCAATCTTCGTACTGTTCAACCTCTGAGGGTAGAGGTGGACGAGGACCTACCAGGCTCATGTCGCCTCGAACAACGTTGACGAGTTGGGGCAGTTCATCCAGGCTGAAGCGGCGCAACACCCTGCCCGCCCTTGTGCAGCGGGGATCATTCCTGATCTTGAATATCGGACCCACTGTTTCGTTCAGGCTGGCCAGTTTGGGCAGCTCCTGCTCAGCATCCTGTTGCATGGAGCGGAACTTGTAGCAGGTGAAGGGCTTTTTGCCCCGTCCCAGACGGGTCTGCTTGAACAATATCGGTCCAGGGGAGTCCAGCTTGATCAAGACGGTGATGAGGAACAAGAGCGGCGTCAGAAGCACTAAGGCCACACCTGCAATAGACAGATCAATCAAGCGCTTGACCGCTATTTTCCAACCTTTCAAAGGAGGCTCTCTCATGCCTATCAGCGGGATGCCATTTATCTGATCTACATCCACTTGGCTCAAGCTCATCTGGAGCAAATCGGGCACGAACCGCGCCCGCACACCTTGCTGCTCGCTGTCTGCTATGATTTTGAGCACCTTGCGATGCGACATCCGCGGAAGACTGATGATAATCTCATCCACTGCCTCTGGTTGCATGATAGCAGCCAGATCCCCTGTCCCACCTAGAGCCCTGAACGGACCTATGTCATTTTCCTGTTTCTTAGGGTCGTCATCAACGAATCCCACAGGCCGATATCCAAGCTCAGGCCGAGCCAGGATGCTGCGCATAATGGCCCGGCCCACAGTGCCAGCACCTACGATGAGCACCCGATCCACGCCGATGCCATGCCGCCGGAAGCGGTTTCTCAGCTGTCGCTCCACCAAGCGGCTGATACTCAATATACCGCCGATGAGAAGGAAGGCGTAGAAGAAGATGAGGCGGGAATAGAAACTAGCGCGGTACAGGAAAAACAGGAAGATCATTATCGCTATGCCGATGAGGGTGCCGGTGAATACTGTGTATACCTCGTCAAGCCACGAGGTTCCGCGTCGTTGATCGTATAGCCCCTCTGCTTTGAAGACGATCAACAGGATTATGGTCAAGATCAAAGCGACGGGGATGTACTCTCTGAAAGGCACATAGTACGCCTCGGCCACAGCGCGTATCCACTGGAGTTCATACCGTATATAGTATGCCATGACGAAGGCGATATTGATGAATATAATATCAGTGACAGCTAAAGCGAGGGTTGACCAGCGTTTGTATCTGCCAAACATTCTCCTCTCCTATCTTCGAGAAGCGGTCATGGCCTGCTCATATACCTTCACCGTTTCCTGGGCTGCCCTTTGCCAAGAGAACTCCTTGGCTCTGTCTAATCCTTTCCTTCTCATGTCTGCGCGCAGGCTATCGTGAGACAGTAGTCGTTGCATGGCCTCTGCTATGTCCTGCGCACTGTTGGGATTCACCAATATTCCTGCGTCCCCCACCACCTCAGGAAACGAAGAGGTATTGGAGGTGATCACGGGAGTCCCACAAGACATGGCCTCGAGAGGAGGCAGGCCGAACCCTTCATAGAGGGAGGGATAAACGAAGAATTCTGCTGCATTGTACCAAAGGGGTAGTTCCTCTTGCGGTATGTAGCCAGGGAAGATGACATGCCCCTGTAGACCTAGCTCCTCGACGGCAGAGAAGACTTCTTGATGATGCCATCCTTTCGCCCCAGCGATGACTAGGGAAGGAGGTAGAATATGCTTCCTCAGCAGGGCATAGCCTTTTAGTAAGGTCACAAGATTCTTGCGCGGCTCTACGGTGCCCACAAACAGGATCATCTGTGCTGGCAGATGCTGTCTCTTTCGAAACTCATCCAATACCCGCTTGTCATCTATAGGTTGGAATCCTTCATCTACTCCACAGGGCACTACGTACACCTTCGTCTCTGGTACCCCCAGGAGCCTTGTGATATCTTGCCCGGTGCTGCCTGAGATGGCAATGATACTTTGGGCCTTTCGAGCTGAATACTGAGTGCCCCATCGCAGATACAATCGTCTCAAAGGATGGATACGCTGCGGAAAGAGGATGAAGCTCAGGTCGTAAATGGTTATTATCCCTTCACAGGGTAGGAATATCGGTTGGACAAAAGCAAGGGAATGAAGCAAATCTATCCCTTCTCTTAGCAATTGCACAGGTTGCACTGCTTGCTCCCAGAATACCCTCACCAGGGGATTGACGGTGGGCAGGGAGGTGATCTTCGTCTTCATCTTAGGAAAGGCCTGCTGTGCCTCTTGATCGGCCAGAAAGACGGTATAGCGATGCTCCTTTCCGGCGTCGGGAAGACATCGGAGTAGATTGTAAATGTACGAGTTGATACCGGCGGCGCGATATCCGCTCGAAAGCGATAATAGATGAGCATTCAAGCCAACGTGCATGCGGCTAAATTATAATCCCATGGATGGTCTGAGGCAACAAGCCCCAGGTGAAGCACACATCACTAGTCCTGATGCCTCATCATGTCGAGATACACGTCATGTGTAGCCGTGGCTATGCGCGCCTGCGCGTATTCTCGTATCACTCGTTCCCTTCCCCCTTCCGCCAAGGTGTTGTGCAGTGTTTCGTCTCCCATCAAGCGACTGAGATGAGCCCTCAGGGCCTCCTCATCATCCTCGGGAAAGACCAGTCCTGCATCGCCGATCACCTGTGGAATCTCCCCGGAGTCAGAACCGACCACGGGTATTCCACAAGCCATGGCTTCGATCAGCACCCGGCCGAACTGCTCCTTCCAGTGGGGGCGTGTCCGCGAGGGCAGAACTAGCACGTTCAAACGTCTGTAGTAAGAGGGCATTTCACTCGATGGTACCTGCGACTCAAAGGTGACCCTGTCCCCTATACTCAACTCTTGAGCCAGTCTTTCCAAACGGGGCTTGAAAGGTCCGTCTCCCAGGATAGAGAGACGCCATTCGCCCTCCATGCCGGCCACCGCCCGTAGCAAGAGATCCACCCCTTTCTCCTCGACCAGCCGTCCCACGTAGCCAATGTGGAAGTGAGGGGATGAGGTCCACACATCAGGTGGCGCAGGCTTGTATATCTCTGGATCCACGCCGAACTGAGGTATGACTGTCGCCGGGCCTTGATACCCTTTGCGACGCAGCACATCTACGCCCTCCCGGTTGCCGACGATAGCGTGGGCTGCATGTCGGTAGTTGTATCTCTCCATCCAGTTGAAGGGGAAGGGGTAGTAGCGCAATAGGTTCTGCCAGGTGAAGAAGAGAGCCTTAGCCCCTACACTCATAGCCAAGCGCATAGCCTGGAAAGTAGCGAAGTTGTACGGCTCCTCATCTATATGGATGATGTGGGGCTTCAGCCGTCGCACCTGCGTGCCCAGCCTCGGATAGAAGTGAAGATGAAAGTGTCCATTGAGAGCTATCTTCTCCACTAGAAGTTCGTACCCCTCTATGTGACCCCGTTCGAGATGGATCTTTTGTCCCCTTTCTTGCCAGTAAGGAGGCACGATGACCGTCATTTCGATGTCATCGAACTTGCTCAGTTCCTCCAGCTTTCTCTGATAGCTTCCCCTTACGCAGGCTTTGGAAATCATCAATACTTTCATCTACCAGACCTGCGTTGCATCATCTTGCCAGTACCGACTGGTACAACGCCATCGTCTCTGCCACTGTATTGTTCCAGGAGAAGCGCTGCGCCTGCTCTAACCCCCTGGCTGCCAGTTCTCTCCTCCGCTCTTCATCTTCCATCACGCTAGTCATGGCTCTAGCCAGGCCATCCACATCGTCGGGATCAACAAGCAATGCCCCTTCTCCACCTATCTCTGGCAGGGAGGAACGGTTGGAGGTGATCACCGCTGTGCCACACGCCATGGCCTCCAGTGGTGGCAGGCCGAACCCCTCATAGAGGGAGGGAAA
>JBFFDV010000245.1:0-4072 GCA_041559215.1 Anaerolineae bacterium
CCAAACCATGCACAGAAAGGGGACACGGTATGACCGGGAAGGTGAACCCCCGTATCTTTCGCCAGTATGACGTGAGAGGAACTGTAGATATTGACCTGAATGAAGGCGTGGCTGAGGAGTTGGGCAAAGGATATGGCGCCTACGCCGTCGGCCTGGGCAAAACGAAGGTCAGTGTAGGTTATGATGCGCGCCCCAGTTCCCCGGGCTTCCGCGACGCCTTGATCAAAGGCATCCGCTCCACTGGCCTCAACGTGGTTGATATTGGAATGGTGCCCACTCCCACCTTCTATTTCTCCCTCTTTCATCTGGATGTAGAGGGTGGAGTGATGATCACCGGCAGCCACAACCCGCCCGAGTTCAACGGCTTCAAGCTCGCTGTGGGACGTAGTACCATTTACGGCGCTGAAATTCAGAAAGTACGACAGATCATTGAGAAAGCCGACTATCCCCGGGGAGAGGGAAGGTTAACGCAGGAAGACGTGAAGCCCGCCTATCTGGCCACTCTAAGAGAGCGTATCGGACCTTTCGACAGGAGGCTGCGGGTGGTTGTAGATGCCGGCAACGGCACGGCGGGAATGTTCTGCCCACAACTGCTGCAAGACCTGGGAGCTGAGGCCCTTGGGCTATATTGTGACGTGGACGGCACCTTTCCCAATCACCACCCCGACCCCACCGTGCCGGCATACTTGACAGACCTGATCGCCAAGGTGCTGGAGGAAAAGGCTGACCTGGGGATGGCTTATGATGGCGATGGCGATCGCTTGGGGGTTATTGACGAGCGTGGTAACATCATCTGGGGCGATCAGCTTCTGATTCTCTTCTCCCGCGAGGTTCTGGCCCGCAGACCGGGAGCTACCATCATTTTTGAGGTCAAGTGCTCCCAGGCTCTGCCCGAAGAGATCACAAGAGCAGGAGGCATTCCTCTCATGTGGCGCACGGGCCATTCCTTTATCAAGAAGAAAATGAAGGAGGAGAATTCACCTTTGGCGGGCGAGATGAGCGGTCATCTCTTCTTCGCTGACGAATACTATGGCTATGATGATGCCATCTATGCCTCTCTGCGGTTGGTGCGGCTCCTGTCTCGAACGGACAAGAGCATAGGCGAGATGCTGGCTGATGTGCCCAGATACTACTCTACACCAGAGATACGGGTGGACTATCCTGATGAGGAGAAGTTCCAAGTCGTAGCGGCCCTGGTTGAACACTTCAAGAAGGAATATGAAGTCGTTGATGTGGACGGAGCGCGCATACTCTTCGGAGATGGCTGGGGACTGGTGCGAGCCTCCAACACCCAACCCATATTGGTTTTGCGGTTCGAGGCTCGGAGTCCAGAGCGGCTGGAAGAGATCAAGCAGCTAGTAATGTCCGAGCTCAGCGAAATCTCCTCTGTGGAGATACCTGCATGAGCTCAAAAGCACGAATCTATTCTCAGAATCATATTTGAGGAGGTAAATCCTATGGGCAACGAGAAAACGAGGAAAGAGGAATGGGAGGAGATCGGCCGCGATATCGAGGCGAAGATCAAGAGAGACACGGCTAGGTGGGCTGGAGCCGAGGAAACTGACGACTGGCGCACCGTTGGTCAGAAGATGGAAGCCAAGATAAGAACCGAGTTGGCGACCGGCATGGGCGGTGAGCCTGAGGAGAGTTGGGAGCAGATTGGCCAACGGGTCGAGCGGCGCGTCAAGACCGGTCTGGGTAAATGGGCTGACAGCGAGCCTGACGATGACTGGGACACCATCGGCCACAAGATGGAGAACAAGATCAAAGCCGAGGTGGCGACCGGCGTGGGCGGTGAGCCCGAGGAGAGTTGGGAACGGATCGGCAGACGCATTGAACAGCACGTCAAGACCGGGATGGGTAGTTGGGCTGGCGCCGAGCCCGATGATGACTGGGACACCGTCGGCCGCAAGATGGAAGACAAGATCAAGGCCGCCTTGCGAGAGTGGCTCAAGGAAGAATAAAGACGGAAATAAGAAAACTCTTCACCCCCGTCAACATCGGGACCCTGAGGCTGGCTAACCGCATAGTCATGCCTGCCATCCATCTGTCCTACACTCCTGAGGGCTTTGTCACAGATAAACTGATAGATTTCTATGTCGAGAGGGCCGCGGGAGGCGTTGGGCTGATCATCGTGGGCGGCTGCCCCGTTGATGAATACGGCGGAGGCGGGTTCATGATCGGCCTGAGCGACGACAAATTCATCCCTGGCCTGTCGAAGCTGACCCGGGCTGTTCATAGACTCGGAGTGCCTCTGGCTGCCCAGTTATATCATGCCGGCCGTTATTCCCTCTCAGCCCATATCGGCCGTCAACCGGTCGCGCCCTCAGCGGTGCGATCCTCACTCACGCGCGAGACCCCTCAAGAGATGACCCTTGAGGATATCACACGCACGACGGGTAACTTCGCCAGAGCGGCTCGACGGGCCAAGGAATCGGGCTTTGACGCCGTTGAAATCAGCGGCTCGGCAGGCTATCTACTCTCCCAGTTCCTTTCACCTATTACTAACCTGCGGCAGGACGAATACGGGGCCAGTTTCCAGAACAGGATGCGATTTGCTCTGGAGGTGGTAGAGGCGGTACGTGGAGAGGTCGGCTCCGATTACCCGATCATCTTCCGGGTGGCTGGAAACGACTTCATGGAGGGAGGGAATACCAACCGAGAAGCTCGGCTCCTTGCCCAGGAGTTGGAGAAAGCGGGAGTGGACGCTATCAACGTTACCGGGGGTTGGCACGAAACGCGGGTGCCCCAGATCACTATGGCTGTCCCCCGAGGCGCCTTTTCATACCTGGCCCAGGGTATAAAGCAAGCCGTCAGCATACCTGTCATCTCCAGCAACCGGTACAGCGATCCCCTGCTGGCTGACAGGATGCTCCGACAGGGAGTAGCCGACCTGATCGCTATGGGTCGCCCCTTGATAGCCGATCCAGAGTTGCCTCGCAAAGCGAAAGAAGGGCGCCTGGATGAGATACTCCATTGCGTAGCCTGCAACCAGGGCTGCTTCGATCATATCTTCGCCCTGCAACCGGTAGCTTGCCTGATGAACCCACGCGCCGGCCAAGAAGGCAAGTATCATCTGGAACCAGCAACCACGCCTAAGCGGGTAATGGTTGTCGGCGGGGGCCCAGCCGGCATGAAAGCCGCCATCACCGCCGCCAGTAGGGGCCACCAGGTGACCCTTTTTGAGAAGAGTGAGCATCTAGGAGGACAGTTGAACCTGGCCGCAGCCTCGCCCGGCAGAGAGGAACTGGAAACTGCGGTATTATCCCTTTGCTCTCAGCTGGCAAAAGAGGGAGTGGAGGTCAAGCTAGGCCACGAAGCTACAGCTGACCTCATCCTGGCAGCCGATGTCGATGCGGTGGTGATAGCTACGGGAGCTAAGCCGATGGCACCTGAGATTCCCGGTGTGGACGGTGGACACGTAGTTCAGGCCTGGGATGTGCTGGCAGACAAGGTCCGCGTAGGCGAAAAGGCAATAGTCCTTGGGGGTGGGGCGGTGGGTTGTCTCGCCGCGGTCTACCTGGCCCAAATGGGGACGATAGATGCTCCTACCCTGCGCTTTCTGGTGCAGTACCGAGCAGAAGCCTGGGAAACTTTGGAGGAGTTGGTTACCAGAGGGGTTAAGGAGGTCACGCTGGTCGAGATGATGCCGAAATTGGGCAAAGACATCGGCTTCACCACCCGTTGGACGGTTTTGCAGAACCTACGCCGCTATGGCGTAGAGACGGTGGTCAACGCTGTGGCTAAGAAGATAAGCCCCCAGGGCGTGGTGGTGATCGTCCAAGATGAGGAGATACTGATAGAGGGTGACACGGTGGTCCTGGCCACCGGAGTTCAACCCGACAACACGCTCTACAAGGAGTTGAAGGACCATGTCGGCGAACTCCACCTGATCGGCGATGCCAAGTCTCCCCGCAAGGCGTATGATGGCATCCATGAGGGTTTCAGGGTGGGGATGGGAATCTAACCGGCAGCGCAGCAAATGATTGTCAACTTGGCAAAACAGTGCGACATAAGGTACAATGCGGGCAGTATTGGCAGCGAAGCACTTGGAAAGGAGAGGATAAATGAG
>JBFFDV010000246.1:0-4057 GCA_041559215.1 Anaerolineae bacterium
GGGCTTTATCTTCCCTTGGGCTACCAGGTTCTGCCAGCAGTTAAGCTGGCTTTGAGGGAGTGGAACCAAGCTGGAGGGGTGAACGGTTTTATGTTGGAACTGGTGGCGCTAGACGATGCTCAGGATCCCGCCATGGCTGTCCAGCAAGCGCGGGAGATGGTCGTTGATCCTGATATCATGGGGGTCATAGGCCATTTCGATGATGAGACCACTTTGGCAGCCCTGTCAACCTATCATCGGGCCGGGTTGCCCCTGGTAATTCCCCTGGCGACAGCTACGGAGGTTACAGATAGGGGGTATTCCCAGACCTTCCGCCTTGGTGCCGATAACAACTTGCTGGGGGCAGCAGCTGCCCGCTATGCTGTAGTCGATAGGGGAGCCAGGACTCTGGCCGTGATCCGAGGTCGGGAGGATTTAGTCAACTCTTTCATCACTACAGCCCGAGAGGAGGGAGCGGCAATTGTCTTAGATCTCAAGTCAGATGAGGAAGGGTTGCTAATCGCGTTGGCGGGGGAGAGGCTAGATATGGTCTTCTTCGGAGGAGGGGCTCTGGAGGGTGGCGAGCTCTTGCTGAAGATGCAAGAGGCGGGAATTGATTTGCCTCTATTGGGCGGGAACGGACTGAATAGCCCCTATCTGGTTCAGGTCGCTCAACAGGCGGCTGAAGGAACGGCCTATGTGGCCATTACTCCTCCCATCGCGGATCGAGATTTCATTGATGCGTACGCAGCGCTGTCTGGAACTGCACCTGGGCCTTATGCGGCCTTGGCGTACGATGCGACTAACTTGCTTCTTAACGCTCTCCAGGAGGCTGTTACGATTGAGGGAAAGCCCTCAAGACAGGGTGTTATCGCTGCGCTTTCTCGTAGCGAAGGGTACGATGGCCTGACTGCTCACATCTCTTTTGATCAGTGGGGGCAGGCGCTGAGCCCCCCGGTCTACATCTACGAAATCGCCAATGGACGATATCCAGGTGAGTTGAGAAGGTGACCGCATCGCGGTGTGTGCGAGACAGGTTTATCGGCAGATCGTCCACGAACGAGCGTCCACCGACGGGTAGCAGGGGCTAGCGAAGTACGCGGTGGATCAAGGGAGGGGGCTCGGCAGGTTGGTCGTCCCAGGCATAGGCTGCCAGAAGCCTCCGTTCAGTGCGCTCCAGATCTTCCTGGGTCTGGGCATGGATGGTAAATAGCCCTTCGCCCTTTTTGACCCGCTCGCCTATCTTCTTGTGCAGCACGACGCCTACCCCGTGATCTACGGGGTCACCCTTCTTCTCGCGGCCGGCTCCTAGCTCCATGGCTGTCAGCCCCACCTCCATGGCATCCAACTGAGAGATGTAGCCCTCCTTTGGAGCGGTAACCAGGTGAACGATCTTGGCTTGGGGTAGAAGGGAGGGGTCCTCGATAGGGGCCGTATCTCCTCCTTGCGCTGCCACTAGATGACCCAGTTTGGCGATAGCTTGTCCCGATTGGAGGATGCCTTGGAGCTTCTGCTGGGCTTCTTCTTCGCTTTTGGCTTCCCCGGCCACGAGGAGCATCTGAGATCCAACGGCTAGGCAAAGCGTGGTGAAGTCTGCGGGGCCGGCGCCCCGTAGCGTATCTATCGCCTCTTTCACCTCCAAGGCGTTGCCTACGGTGCGCCCCAGAGGCTGATTCATGTCGCTGATTACCGCTGCGACTCTTTTCCCCAGACTTTCGCCTAAGTCAATCATGGTGCGTGCCAGCTCAATCGCCTTCTCCTCGCTTTTCATGAAAGCGCCTTTCCCGACTTTGACATCCAGCACGATGGCTCTGGCCCCGACGGCCAGTTTCTTGCTCATGATGCTGCTCGCTATCAGGGGAATGGACCCTACGGTGGCGGTGACATCTCGGAGAGCATACAGCTTGCCGTCAGCGGGAATCAGATCCGGCGTCTGTCCAGCTACGACAATGCGGTACTTGGCGAGGTTGTCTAGGAAGTGCGAACTGTCCAGGTCAGAGGTGAAGCCGGGAAAAGACTCGAGTTTGTCTAGCGTTCCTCCGGTGAAACCGAGGCCACGTCCCGATACCTTGGCTAACGATAAACCAGCGGCCACGACCAGAGGGGCAACCACCAGTGTGGTTTTGTCCCCAACGCCGCCAGTACTGTGCTTGTCCACCGCTAAGGGCGCGATTTTCTCCACATCCAAGGTGAGACCGGAGTGAGCCAATGCGTAAGTGAGGTGAGTAGTCTCCTCCCTGTTCATCCCTTGCAGATAGAGGGCCATCAACCAGGCGGCTACTTGATAGTCGGGTATCGCTCCTTGCATAAGCCCCTGAATGAAAAACTCGATCTCTTCCTTGGAGAGAGCGAGTCCATCGCGTTTCTTCGCAATGATATCCAAAGCATGCATGATGCGAAATCTCTGTTGCAGATTTTACCATTCATGGCGCTCTCGTGCAACGTAAAGGATTGAAGGCTTTGCGCAGCAAAAGCCCAGCGAGGAGAGGGACGGGATACCCTCGCTCTTCATTCCCCCCTACATACTGGGGCTTGCGCACCGATTGAGCACAAGGCCAAAGCTCAGGTTCCTTTGATTTAGGGCTTAGATATGATATACTTGATAGTAGGAAGTGCAAGTGATGGACAAAGTCACAGTGGTAGGGGGGGGACTGGCGGGTTGTGAGGCGGCTTGGCAGATTGCGCGTCACGGCCTGCAGGTCATTCTCTATGAGATGCGTCCTCATAAGATGACCCCTGCCCATCACACGGGCGGCCTGGCGGAATTGGTGTGCAGTAATTCGCTGGGTTCTAATCTGGTGGATAGGGCGATGGGGCTGCTAAAGGAGGAGTTACGCCGTCTGGGTTCTCTGGTCATAGCATGTGCCGATGAGACCGCATTGCCAGCCGGTGGTGCTCTGGCGGTCGGCCGGGAGGCATTCTCTGGCTTGGTGAGCGAGCGCATCGAGGCTCACCCCCGGATTGAATTGGTACGCCATGAGGTGCGAGAGATACCCGAGGAGAGACCTCTAGTGATCGCCACCGGGCCTCTTACCTCTGAGAGCTTGACTGAGGAGATAGCCAAGCTGACGGGTGAGGAGTATCTCCATTTCTATGATGCCATGGCGCCCATCGTGACTGCCGCTTCCATAGTTGAGGACAAGGTGTTTCGCAGTTCGCGTTATGGTCGTGGGAATGGAGATTACATAAACTGTCCGCTGGATGAGGAGCAGTACAACCTGTTCGTTGACGAGTTGCTGAAGGCGGACACGATCCCCCTGCGAGATTTTGAAAAGGAGGATGAGAAATTCTTTGAGGCCTGTTTGCCTGTGGAGGTGATAGCTCGGCGAGGGCGGGAGGCCTTGGCCTATGGGCCTTTGAGGCCTGTGGGGCTGATCGATCCTCGCACCGGCAAGCGGCCCTATGCTGTTGTTCAGTTGCGCCAGGACGACCTGGCGGGCGCATTGTATAACATGGTGGGTTTCCAGACCAATCTGCGGTGGGGTGAACAAGGGCGGGTCTTTCGGCTGATACCGGGCCTGGAGAAGGTGGAGTTTGTGCGCTATGGTCAGATGCATCGCAATACCTTCATCAATTCGCCAACGTTGCTGGAGCCCACTCTACATTGCAGGGCGGGGCAGGGGATATTCTTCGCAGGGCAGATCACAGGGAGTGAAGGGTACGCCGCCGCCATTGCGGGAGGTTATCTGGCGGGGGTGAACGCTGCGCGATTGGCGAAGGGAGAGCCATTGGTGGTCTTCCTGGCCACGACGATGATGGGAGCGCTATTTCGTTACATCACCGCGGCTGAGGTGAAGGATTTTCAGCCGATGAAGCCCAATTTTGGCCTGTTACCTCCCTTGGAGGGGAGAGTCAGGGGCAAAAGGCGGCGGTACCAGGCGTATACGCAGCGAGCTCTCACGGATTTGGATGATTACACAGGTGGCGTACCTTCGCGTAGTAACAACAAATGAGCAAGGCAATCACTCCTATGGGGGACCAAGGGGTGGGTTAATGATAGCCTTCGCGTAGTCATACGACTTGGCAAGATAGCTCTACAACTAAAGAGAATTCTGGGAGGTGAGAGGAGACTACGCGA
>JBFFDV010000247.1:0-4057 GCA_041559215.1 Anaerolineae bacterium
AATAAAGAGAGTGAATGTTCCAAGCCAGTGGTCTCGCAGCGGCCTCAGGTGGAAGGTGCTGGCAGAGTGTTACCTTAAGTCAAGGCGTTACGAGCCTAACATCGCCTTCAAAATACACCACACCTGATCCTGAGTGGTTAAACACTCCCACAGTGTCCCCATCTGCGCTGCGTCGAATCCTTAGAGAATAGGTCAGGTGAAAGTCGCCGGTAAAAACGGTGACCAGTTCTTCACCATCGAGAAACACGTAGGGCATAGTGCCTATCTCGCGAAGCCCGCCTGGTTCCTCCAGCAAGACGCGACAGTCTGCGGGCGACTCTGCGAGGCGAAACACCAGTGACGAGTAGTCAGGCCCAGAATCGGAGACCAACGGTTCGTCGGTCATGGTCTGTAAACGCCAATCTCCCCTGAACTCTTCCGGTATTGCGCGTATGCCCCAGTCGCTTTCCAACTCGCCCATCGAGCTTTGATGAATCATTGTCCTCGGCGTGAGGACGGGGGTGGGGATAGCAAGTTGAGGTCCAGGCGAACATCCTGCGACCAAAATCAGAAGTGCTGTTGCTAGAGCCAGATTCCTCATACGTGAGCTTTCCTTTTCATGTCACCAGTAGTCGGTCTTCCGAGTAAGATAGGTATCGTTTCTCCTCCACAACACTGCGGATCCGGTCAACGGCCTCCCATACCTCAGCGAAGGAGGTGTAGAGAGGAGATAGGCCCAGCCGGATGTTGTCCGGCTCGCGGAAGTCAGGCAGGACTTGCATCTCCTCGATCAGCGCCCGGTTGATGCGGTATCCCTCCGGGTGTTGGATAGAGACGTGGGAACCGCGCTGGGCTGAGTCCCGAGGCGTGCCCAGCCTGAAGCCTAAGGGCCCCAGCACCGTATCCACCAGATAGACCAGGTAGGAGGTCAGCTGCACCGACTTGCGGCGGATGCGCTCGATTCCCGCTTCCAGCAGGAGGTCTACCGCCGATTCCAACGCCATTAGCGACAGGATAGGCGGGCTGCTGACCAGGAAGCGGGTTATCCCATCCGCCGGCTCGTAGTCCAGGTCGAAAGCAAAGGGATTTTGCTGGCCGAACCAGCCCCAGATGGGGGAGAGCGCCTCCTCTTGTAGGTCACGCCGCACATACAGGTAGGCCGGAGCGCCCGGCCCGCCATTGAGATACTTATACGTGCATCCCACCGCCAGGTCCACACCCCAGCGGTCCAGTTCTATCGGGACCGCCCCGAGGGAGTGGCCCAGGTCCCAAAGGACCAGCGCGCCCATCTCGTGCGCCCGCTCGGTAATCGTCTCCGCGTCGTAAAGAAAGCCGCTCTTGAATACGACGTGAGAGAGGGTGACCAGCGCCGTCCGCTCGTCAATAGCCTCGAAGAGAGTCTGCTGATCCACAGTCATCCCATCGGTTGAGGGAGCCAGGTGGAGGTGATGGCGGTCACCCAAGAGGCGAATGCAGCCCTGGAGGATGTAGAGATCGGAGGGGAAGTTCAGCACATCGCTGACGATGCGGTCCCGCTCTGGTCGCATGGCCAGGGCGACCATCACCAGCTTGAAGAGGTTGATCGAGGTGGTGTCGCTGACGACAACCTGGCCCGGCCCCGCGCCCATCAGCCGCGCGATCTTCTCTCCCACCCGGCCTGGCGCTTCCCACCAGCTGGCGTTCCAACCTCGGATGAGGTCCCGTCCCCATTCTACCTCTACGCCTCTTCGCATACGCTCCACCACACTGCGCGGCAAGCGGCCCAGGGAGTTGCCGTCCAGATAGATCAAGTCCGGCTCGGCGAAGACAAAAGCCTCGCGAAAGGAAGCCAGGTCGTCTTCTACGTCCAGCCGCTGGGCAAACTCCGGCCCAGGTTCAAAGTCCAACCCCTCCATTTTTACCTCCGCATCCTCTTTTTGCGTTCACTTCAGCTTCGTCAAAGCTTGCAGTGCTTAGGTCGGAATCTGGCGGGCAGGCATCATTCAATGTCCACCTCCAAGATGCCCTCCCGCCCTGAAAGAGAGATAGCAAAGCTACGATCCACGAAAGAGCTGAAGCCGATGTTCTTATCACTAACCAAACTGCTCACCAGTATAGGCAAGCCTCTTGCTTCTGACGCACTCTTGACTTCTTGCATCACTCGAGGGAAGTTATCCTCGGTAAAATGATAGATAAAGAGAATGAAGTCTAGGCCGTTTGTAGGTATCTTGTCCATATGGCGCAGATCAGTGCAGATCACAACCTTGAAGCGCTTATCTGATAGTTCAAAGACCTTCTGCTCCGTTCCGGGCAGGATGCCTGCGTCTAGCTCAGGCTGATCTGGAAACATCTTACACTGAAAATCTCCTGTCGGCAAGAGCTTGCAACAGTTACGCAGCTTGCCATCGAATTCATACAAAGCGTTTACCAACAGATGTTTACCCGTAGGTGCATTGACAAGTGCCATTGCCTTTGCACTTCTGCGTGCCCACTCACGAACATCGGGTTCTGCATCAAGCACGAGGGACCCCGTTAGAGCATATTCGGGAAGTACCAGCAGATCACCTTTGCCTTCGCTAATCAATCCTCGGATTGCTTCCAAATTGTGCTCGATATTGCCTCTAATGATCCGAGGCTGTAACAGGGACAACCGCATGGGGAAATCCTTTCCTCTACTCTGGCTTCATGACCTGCGCCTTCTTGAGCTCCCATCTCAGCAAGTTGCCGACGGTCTCTCGGCGCTGGAATCCCAGTTTCTCAAGGATACGAATGGAGGGAGCATTATCTATGGCGCATTCGGCGGTGACTCTTTGCACATCCTTCTGGGCGAATGCCCAATGGACCAGCGCTCGTGCTGCTTCAAAGGCATACCCTTGCCTTCTATACGCAGGGACGACACTGTAACCGATTTCCACCGTTCCCTCAGGATCCGGTCTCCCCTTGAATCCCAAATCGCCGATAGTCTTCTGCTCTGCTCTATGGACCATCAACCAAACGCCCCATCCGAGCAGCAACGGATCTGCTTCAAGTTGCTGTAGATACAGGGGCAGAAACTCTTGGAGATCTTCTATAGGCCAATCTTCGGACACACGCGCTCCTAGGAGTGTCTCCAGATTGGCTCTGTTTCTCAGGATTGCCTGTGCAGCTTCAGCCGAGCAAGCAAGTAGCTCAAGTCGCTTGGTTTGTATATGCATGCCCTACGGATCTGGCGATGGCATAGTGACTATGTATTGGGTATCAAGAGTAACATCCGAGGCGTGACATGCGCACGACGAAGCATCAAGATAGGGCATCTCAACGCGGGTAACAGCGCCTACTCATCTGTTGTGTCAGTTGTGACGTCAGTCCGGCTCGGTGTAGCTAGGTTCCTCGGGCTCCTTGACCTCGTAGTCGCGTTCCCAACCCTCATGCTGAAGAGTGATGGACTCGAAGGCGACGCAGGTGTCGTTAGCATCGAGATCTCCCAACGCGACGTATTCAGAGGGCCAGCACCGGTAGACTTTGAACGCCATCACTAGCTGACCAGCCTCGTTGTACAGCTCTATGATTATGTCTTTCCGAAAGTCTTTCAACGAGACTTCCGTGCCCAGGCCCGAACCGAAGTTCCACACTTTGTTGGCCCATTTTTCGAACTCCGTGTCGTGGGTACGACCCCTCTCCAGAACTATCGGCTCGTAGGTGGTCTGCCCCGGAGACTTCCGGACAGAACTGGGATCTCCGCCCTCGCGGTGAGTGACGACCTCCGTCGTCCTCTTTAGTGCGCTGACTGTAGCGACCCCAGCGACGTATCGACCATCCCACTTGACACGAAACTTGAATTGCTTGTAGGGATCGAAACGATGTGGATTCACGTTGAACTGAGCCATTGTAGCACCTCCATTTCTACTTTGGGAGAATAAGGCAAAGCTGCAAGAATCTGCGGACACTCAGTTCTCCGCCAACTCCCCGGATTCTGGCTCCACTATAGAATGTCGGACATCGAGATGCCACGCTCCTGGGCGCGCTGGGCCATCCACTCCTTGATATCGGCGGGCGGCTGGGGGACCGCGCCCTCTGGTCGCCGCTCGAGGTGCAGCGCGTCGGTGGGACAGACTACGGC
>JBFFDV010000248.1:0-4047 GCA_041559215.1 Anaerolineae bacterium
GCCTGGTATCACCGACGAACTCATGCGCATGGGCATGTGCGCAGACTACGGAGAGGTTCAAGAGGTCAGTGCCAAGGTCGGAGAGATAGTAAGGGATGCAAGATATATCACCGTCACGACACCGGCAGGAACGGAGTTCACTGCGGAATTCTCGCCGTCGTACAGGTGGCTAATCCTCGATGGAACCCTTAGACCAGGGACGCTCAGCAATCTACCTGAGGGAGAGGTTGCTACTTGCCCGTATAACGTCGAAGGCGTCGTTGTCGTTGATGGCATCTTGGGCGACTACTTCACCGAGGAATTTGGACCACTTGAAAACACCCCCGTGACGCTAGAGATCCAGGATGGTCGAGTGAGAGAGATATCCTGTGACAACAATGAGTTGCTGAGGGAACTGCAAGATTATACTAGACAAGATGAGAATGCCAATAGAATCGGTGAATTCGCCATTGGCACCAATACCGGCCTTGACCGGCTTGTAGGAAACATGCTTCAGGACGAGAAATTTCCGGGAGTCCACATCGCAATGGGTGACCCTACTTCGGAGCTGACTGGAGCCGATTGGCAGAGCAAAACCCATATTGATGCACTCTTAATGGACGTGACTATCGATGTTGATGGCCAGATCATCATGAGAGAAGGCAAATTCACCATTTGACCCACCCTCTTTATGATTGACCTCACTAGGGCCGGCCGACTGGCAGGTCTCCCGCTTCCTAGACAACAAGGCCCTGCCGCTCGCTGAATCAATCCTCTCATTTCCCCCTACATATTGAGGCTTGCGCCTAGTTGCTGCGCAAGCCCGTTATTTCGAACGATGCTTGACAAATCTTCCGATATGTGGTGTAATATTCGCAACTCCATTCTTCACGTCATCGACCCGCTGGCAAACGATACTTCTTGCTGGATAAAGCCTGGTACTCAGTACTACAAGGAAAACGACTAACTCCATCGCATCCATTAGGAAGGGGTCGGGTTTCCTGACTGCCTGCTAACTCTAAGTTAAGCCAAATCGCTGGCCTCGCTTACGGCATGACCTATAAAGGGGGAGGATCATGTTGAATTTGCATATCGTACAGGCTGAACAGGGCGACTGCTTGATCCTCGAATATGGTGCACTTTCGAATCCTAGGTACACCCTCATAGATGGTGGGCCGGACACGATCTATGATGAACACCTCCGGGGTGTGCTTCAAGGGATCAGGGACGCCGGAAGAAAGCTGGACCTTATCGTCTTGAGCCATGTGGATGACGACCACGTTCAGGGCTTGCTGGACTTGATGGCCGAGCTACAGCAGCAGCGGGATAGCGGCGCGCCCGAGACCATCAGCAGTGATGCGCTCTGGCACAACACGTTCAGCCAGACCATCGGAGACGATGTCGAAAACCGTTTCAGGATGCTAGTGGAAGGGGCTGGTATCACGCGCGGAGCGATGGGCCGGTCGGACAGAGCAGAAAGGAGTATCCGCCAGGGAGACCAGCTCACGCAGGATGCTATCGATCTTGACTTATGGATCAATCCCCAATTCGGTGCCCAGCGTCTCATCTGCGTGGACGAGATGTCTGAGCCGATTGTCCTTGGCAACCTGAGCCTGCACATCGTTGGTCCAACCAAGGAGAACCTGGAAAAGATCAGACAGGAATGGCTCGACTGGCTGGAGGAGCATGAGCCGCGCATTCTGGTTCGCGATCTTGCCCTTGCAGATAGAGCGGCGAGGAAAGCTGATGACAGCATTCCGAATCTGAGCAGCATCATGATCCTCGCCGAGGCAGGGGGGAGGACGATCCTCCTCACTGGCGACGGACGCCACGACCATCTGTTGAAGGGACTGGAGCAGGCCAACTTGCTCAGTCCCGAAGGAAACCTGCATGTTGATGTCCTGAAAGTCCCCCACCACGGCAGCAAGCGAAACGTCACGAAGAAGTTCTTCGAGACCGTTACGGCAGAGAAGTATGTCATCACAGCCAATGGCTTGCATGATAATCCTGACTTGGACACCCTCAAGTGGATCGTGGAAGCCGCCAGAGAACAAGAACGAGCTATCGAGATCCTTATCACAAATGCGACCGATTCCACGCGGCAGCTCGTTGAGGAGTATGCCCCTGAAGAGTATGGATACCGATTGACTGAGATGACCCCGGGCGAGCACTCCATGACTTTAATGGTAGGGGGGTGATGGTATGAACTGAACTGTGAAGTGAACTAAACCTGAAGACATTGAGAACTGGCCGAAGCAGTCGTCTGCTGTGCGTCGGCTGGACTCACATGAGCCCGGAGAGGTCTCCCTGGCCTACAGGCGACAGCATGGTGTCCCACTCCTATACGCAGTAGCCCCATGGAGTGGAAAACCAGACTGAGGGAGGAATTGAAAGGGGCTTGTAGTAATAATGATGAGGAGGAACTGACATGGAACCACAAAAGGCAAAGTGGACGTTTATGGTTTACCTGGCTGGCGACAACAATCTGTCCGACGCCGGGGAGAAAGATCTGGGGGAGATGAGCAAAGTCGGCTCCACGGATGACGTAAACATCGTGGCCGAGTTTGACAGGGTTGGCCACGACCACCGCACCAAGCGTTACCACGTGCAGGAGAGTGACTTTAACCAAGTGGATGACCTGGGCGAGACCGATTCGGGTGATCCGAAAGTGCTGCTCGATTTTATCTCCTGGACGGCTGAGAACTACCCAGCCGACCGCTATGCCCTGATCCTGTGGAACCACGGTGGCGGCTGGGAGCCTACGGAGATGGACAAGATCGCCCTTGGAGTGGCATCCAGGGACTACAATGTGCGCGAGGCCAGCGAGCGCTCGGCCTCGCCTCTAGGCAAGGTCTTCTTCCGGCCCACGGTGGAAACCATCTTTGGCTTGGCCACGCCTGAGGAGCGTGCTATCTGCTCCGATGACGGCAGCGGCCACTCGTTGGATACGATCGAGTTGGGCAATGTTCTGGCTCAGGCTGTGGAAACGCTGGGCCAGCCCCTTGATCTTCTGGGCATGGACGCCTGCCTGATGAGCAATCTGGAGGTCGCCTACCAGGCACGACCCTACGTGAAGTATATCGTGGCTTCCGAAGAGAACGAGCCAAACGACGGTTGGCCCTACGATGCGGTGCTGAGCAAGCTGGTCGAGGAACCAGACCTGACAACGCCAGACCTGGCCGCACATATCGTAGACGCCTATGTCAAGTCCTATGTAGATCGGGGCTACACGGGGCCAGTGACCCAATCTGCGCTTGATCTATCCAGGGTGGCGGCGTTAGCTGAACCGCTGGACAGGCTGGCCGAAGCCCTGATCCCCACCCTGCCTGAGGCGAGGACAGATATCTGGACCGCCCAAAGGAGGTCAGCCCATTTCTGGCACTACACACTGTGGGACATAGCCCACCTCTGTGAGGAGCTGGACAAGCTGACAACTGACAATGCGGTGCGCCAAGCGGCGCAGGAGGTGCGCACGGCGCTAGAGGCCGCGCCCGAGAACTTCGTCATTGCCGAGTCTCACGATGGCTCCAAGGTGGAACGGTGTGCCGGCGCCACGATCTACTTGCCAGCTTGGGACATATCGCGCTACTACGACGATCTTGAGTATGCCAAGAACCACCGCTGGCTGGCGATGCTGCAGGCGTATCACGCGGCCTGACGAGTTGATTCCTGGGGAAAATAATGAAGCACAGATGGTGGCATACGTCTGCTCGCAGTCGCCATCCGTGCCCTCTCTGTAACTCCAGGGGAATGTGAAGAAGTCGAGCCAGGCAGGTGCTGCAGTGGCTGGATAATCTGAGAGAAGGCAAGCTTTTCGGCGAGCTGCTGGAGAAGCTCTACGAGGCTGAGCAGACCGGCCAAGATCTGAGCCACTTGGTGACTGATAGCCAGGCCGAGCTGGAGGAGTTCGTGGCTGCTATCGAGGGCGTAGATCGGTTGGATGAATCCTATCATCAACAGATCAAGCTGGCGGACAAGCTGCTTCAGGGACTGAGGTTCCTGGGAAGTGTGCCGGTCGCAGCCCTGCCCCAGGGGAGGGTACTTCTGGCTGCGGCGTACATCGTTCTA
>JBFFDV010000249.1:0-4034 GCA_041559215.1 Anaerolineae bacterium
CCGCTGAGCCCAAACTCGCTCATCCTCGTCTATCAGGTGCACGAAGACGGTGTAGTCAGTGCCCATGCGCTCCAGTGAGCGCCACGATAGGCTTAGGTGGAGCACATCCATTGGTCGCAGGGGGCCTTCATCAAAGGCGCACCCCTGCAATTGCATCTGATCTCTGAACTTCGCTTCTACAGGATGTGGCTTGAGCGGCGATGTCGTCGTCGCATAGCGCGTCAGGCGAGCGTTGCCCAGCCCCTCGACGCTGACAGGGAAGGCACGTTCTCTTAGCCAGTTCTCAACTGCCGGGTTTGAGCGTTGGTCATCTTCTGAACCGGCATATACCACCCAGATCGTATCATGCCGAGAGGCCACCTTGTCCATATCGCTTTCCAGATTTTCGCCATCCTGCAGCAGGTACAATCCTCTTCCCACGACCAGGAAGGGGTAAACCTGCTGGTAGAGCTTCTGGTCAGTGAAGATCACTCCTCCCGTGGGCTGTTTCTTCAGAAAATCTACCATTTCAGTGTAGGGGTTCTCAGCATATCTCTCGGCAGCGTACCCCCGCATGGCCAGCGCGCCAACAGGGATGCTGCCCAGCGCTGCCAGCAGTACAGTTGAGATCAGAGCCAGACGCTGGATCTTCTTCCCCTTCACCGATGGGAACAGGATCAGGCCGAAGTCCACAGCCAGTAAGACGAGGAGTAGGGTGCGAAACAACACCGCAGTGGCGAAAAGCCAGCGGTGGTCAGGCATCAGGATCAGGGCGATGGGGAACTCCACCAGGTTGGCCGCCATCAGAAGAACGGAATAAGCTACGCCTCGCAGGTTGGGCATCAGCAGGATGATGAAGGGCAGCAGGTTGATTATCCACTGGGGGCTGTAGCCCTTGTAGAATATGAGGAAGAGGTTGATGGACAGCCCGCAAAAGGTTACCGCTTTCAGGTTATCCTGCCAGTCTATACGCCGGGTGTAGAGGAGGAGGAAGATGGCGATGAAGGCGAGCACTAGCAGTACATAGGGGAAGCGAGACTCGTGAAAGGATACGACTATGTCTGTCGGGTCGAAACGTATCTCCAGAGGCGTCGTCTCGCCTCCAATGTAGTAGCCGTCAAGGAGCGCCCACACGGTCTCCCAAGGGCCGACACTTCCCTGGTAGAGGAACGGTACCAGAAAAAAGGTCGCATTTGTGAGCAGGAAGGGCAAAGCGATCAACAGAGCCACCAAGCCGGCCGCCAGGACATAGATGATCTTTTGCGATATCTTGGGAAAGACCCTGAGCGCCACGGGGCCGATAAGGATGGGCACCATCTTGACCATCAAGCCGATGCCAGCGGCTATCCCGCCCCGGACCGGTCTCCTGCGGATAATCATGTAGACGCCCAATAGCAGGAAGAAGAGGGAGAAGTTCTCGAACCAGAATAGTAGGGTCATGAGAGGGAAGAAAAGGCCAGCATAGAGCCAGGCGCATCTCACAGCTCCTTCTCGCTTCCATAGTTTGAATGCTATAGCGTAGATGAGGACGAAGTTTCCTATCTCGAAAAGGAGGAATGTACAGCCGAGTAGCAGGTTGAACCAGAGGTTTGGATCCCTCCAGGCTGGTATGAACATGCTGAGACGGTACGCCAGGACGGCTAACCAGGGAAAGAGAGGAGGGTATTCCATCCAGTAGTGGACGACGGGGTAGAAGCCCCTGTCCGATAGCTCCACGAAATTTGCGCCAGGTACGTAGTACCCGGACCAGTCGAGGATGTAGCCGCCCGGTTCGAACAACAACAGGGTCATAAGCCGAAAGCTGGTGAAGAGGATAGCCAGCAGGACGAAGTCCCTGTGCTCTTCATACAGCTTTCTTGCTCGATTTCTCCATCTGCCAAGCATTGGTGCCTTGATCGTCTCCGATATTCTTGAAAGGCACTGAAGCGCCCTTTATGAATGGAAGGTTGGTAGCGAGGGCTCCTACCCTGAGCACAGCATAAGGGCTAGATCTCAAAAGGGCTCCGAAGTGCTCGCTACGAACCAGAACCCGCCACGCGAGGGCAGCTTCATCATTCCCCTGATTCTTGTCGCAGCAATGGGCTGACCTTTGCCTCCTGACTCTGGATCAGGGCTTTCCATTGTCCTTTCTGGACCGTTTCATCTTTCTGGTTGACGACAGCGATGTCGAAGGTGATCATGCCCATGCCCAGGCGGGGCATGGCTTTCTTGTGGGCCACCTTGACTTTGAGATGTATGGTATCGCCGATGAAGATGGGGTCCGTGAACTTCCAAGTCACTTCCCGCAAGGCCACCGCCGTGCCCTCGATGAAACCCAGACGGGTGCCCAATCCGGAGGCTATGGATAGCCCTAGCAGGCCGTGAGCAACCCGTCGGCCGACTACGGTGTCCTTGCTGAACTCGGTGTCGGTGTGGAGTTGGTTGTAATCGCCAGTGAGGCCGGCAAATAGCTGGATATCGGTCTCCGTTATCGTGCGGGCTGGGGTTACAAATTCCACCCCTTCCTCGAACTCCTCGAAGTAATAGCCGCGAGGTCGCCCTTGCCACATAGATGCTTCTTCACTCATCTAGTCCTCCTATAATTTACATTCCAAATACTCAAGCAGTCTTCGTACCCCGATGGGGATCAAATCCCCCGCAGCGCCGCTGCCCACCACATCCATCCCCACCAGGTAGAGATTGGGGATGGGGCTCCTGGGATCGAGACGCTGCTCCCCTACCTGCCCCAAGGCTTGACCGCTTTCGGTGCCGGTCCACGCCCCGGTGAAGAACATAGGTACCATCATGTCCAGGATCTCATCCAGGTTGGGGAATAGCGCCCGCAGATCGTCCATAGCCAGTTCCAATTCCCATTTCCTGTCCTCGGAGTAGAGAGGCAGAAATACGTCAACCATATTCTTCCCTGGCGGGGCAACGCTGGGATCCAAGAAAGTGGGGGCGAAGAGCCCTACCACCCTGTCGGTGCCCGGGGTCATGAGCATGGGCTCCTCCGTCAACAGCGGCTCCCTAGTGCCCAGGATGATAGCGGCGCAATCTACCGGCACCAGCTTCTCCACTCTCGACAGAAAAGCCGAAGGGAGGTTCTCCGGCCCCACCAGCTTGACGAAACGGCCGATCCCTCCATTATGGATCACCGTATCCGCCTTAATCTGATCGCCATTCTTCAGCGCTATCCCCTTTGCCTCTCCAGCTTCGAGCAGAACTCGGCTTACCTCTGTCTGGGGGAATATCTGTCCGCCGTGGCTAGTGATAACACCAGCTAGAGCCTCTATGATGGTCCGCACGCCGCCGACGGCGAAAGCGAAGTCCAGCCCCGCCTTTGCGGTATCCCCCGTTACCTGGAGATATTCGCTGGCGGGGAAGTTATCCACCTTCATCCCCGAGGCGGTGCCCACGATGGCATCGACGGTGGCCATTAGGTCATCATTCCTGACATACTCGTCTATGTAATCCCGCGTGCTGGCCTCTCGCAGGTCCAGCTTCCTACCCTTGACCAGGGCTCGGAGGAAAGCCCGCCAGTCCTGTCGGGAAAGCATGGCCTGAATTGAGGGGAACTCTTTGCCATCCTTGAAGCGGATAGTGAACTGCTTGTCGCACCCTTTGTCCCTCAAGCTGATGTAGTCAACTTCCGCGCCCACGTCTTGAAGGAATTCGCCGATATTGCACCTCGGCCCCAGGGACGTCCAGGCGGCTGTAGTCACGGTATAACCGGCGTAGTCTATCTCGGTGTAACGCCCGCCGATAAAGGAGAGCTTCTCGAAGATCCCCACGCGCCGACCATCCCTAGCCAGGGCGGCCCCAGCCATCAACCCTCCAATCCCTGCCCCGATAATGGCCACATCATACTCGCTTTCGTACTGACGCTCTGACTCCTTCAGAGGTTCTTCAGAGGAGATGGCGTCATTAGGGCAGACGAAGACGCATTGCCCGCAAAGGGTGCAAGTCTCTTCATTTATGGTGGCCCAGCCAGCGGACTCGATGGCCCCCGCAGGGCAAGTGAGCAGGCAATATCCGCAGCCGGTGCATCTATCCCGTTCTACTTTCACTTTCTCCTC
>JBFFDV010000250.1:0-3984 GCA_041559215.1 Anaerolineae bacterium
TATCTGGTCGCGGTGGAGAACATGCCTTTGCTGATGCAGTGGGCGTCGGCTTTCTTCCCTATCCGCCACTATATGTCTGCAATGCGCAGCATTATGCTCAAGGGAGCCACAGTGACCGACATTACGCCGCAAGTGGTGGCCCTGGTGGCGTTAGGCATCGCCAGCTTGATAATCAGTGTGCGCAGCTTCCGCAAACGACTGGAATGAGAGATTTTAGCAAGACACTGGATTGACAAGCACAAACAGGAAATGAAGAATGGATGAATTCGACGCACAATCTTACAAGATGGATCGAGAAAGCCACGACTGCGGACAGGCTCAGCTTGCGCCTCCGGCGCTACCCATGAGTGTGCCCCACGTTCTTCTTGACAACCGCCATGAAACGGAGTATAATAAATGAGTGAGCGCTCACTCATCTATTTCCTGTGAGGCCTGAAGGATGGAGATGGAGATGCCGAGGTCGAGGAAAACTATCATCGAGACCCATAACCTCACGCGCGAATTCAAGAATGTGGTGGCGGTTGATAACCTCAATCTTGAGATAGAGAAAGGGGAGATCTTTGGCCTGGTGGGGCCCGACGGCGCAGGCAAGACTACCACAATCCGCCTGCTATGCGCCATAATGAACCCGACCGCTGGCAGCGCGAAAGTAGCAGGCTTCGATGTGGTCAAGGAGGCCGAGGAGATAAAGAAACGCATCGGCTACATGGCCCAGCGCTTCAATCTTTACGGCGATCTCTCGGTGTTGGAGAACTTGAACTTCTTCGCCGACATCTTCGCGGTTGGCAGCGAAGAGAGGAAAGAAAGGATCGCCCAGTTGCTGGCCTTCGCCCGCCTCACAGAGTTCCAGGACAGGAGAGCCGCTCAACTTTCGGGCGGCATGCAGAAGAAGCTGGCCTTGGCCTGTACTCTGATCCATGAGCCAGAGATCTTGTTCCTGGATGAACCTACCACGGGTGTGGATCCCGTATCTCGGCGCGAGTTCTGGGACATCCTGTCAGACCTCCACCTAAGGGGTGTAACCCTGTTCGTCAGCACGCCTTACATGGATGAAGCGGAGCGCTGCTCGCGAGTGGGGTTGATGTTCGAGGGAGATATCATCGTCTGTGACGAACCAGAGAAGGTGAAGGAGTTGGTTTCAGGGGAACTGATAGAGATGAGGCCCAGGGAGTTGAGGCGAGCCAGCGATATCATCGCGGCAAAGGAGGGCGTCCTGGAAGTGCAGACCTATGGCGATCTATTGCACATCTTCGTGGACAGCGTGGAAAAACGTTTGCCGGAGCTGAAAGCACAGCTAGCAATGCAGGGCATTGAAGTCCAGGGTATGCGTCAAACCAGGCCACGCATGGAAGAGGCCTTCATCTCCTTGATTAGGAAAAGGATAGCGGAAGGAAAGGCCAACAACCCTGTTAACTCTGGCGAGTCCCCAGTCATGGAGAGATAGATCGAGCTTGCTTTCCGCCACACCGTCGATAGAGAGGTAAAGTGTATGCAGAATGAATACTCTGTTGTAGCCGAGGAGTTGACTAAGAAATTTGGGGATTTCACCGCCGTGGATCATATCAACTTCGAAATCAGGACTGGTGAGATCTTCGGCTTCTTGGGGCCCAATGGCTCGGGGAAGACCACAACCATCCGCATGTTGTTGGGTCTGCTGCGTCCCACCGAGGGCGGAGGCACCGTGCTCGGCTACGACATAATAAAGGAGTCCGAAGAGATTCGTAAGCGGATAGGATACATGTCTCAGCAGTTCAGCCTTTATAACGATCTGACTGTCTCCGAGAACCTCAACTTCTACGGAGGTACCTACGGCGTTACGGGGCGACGCCTTCGAGACAGGAAGGAATACATCCTGGAGATGGCGAACCTGAGGGGGAGAGAGCGAGAGATGACCAAGAACCTGTCGGGGGGCTGGAAACAGCGTCTGGCCCTGGGCACAGCGATCATCCACGAACCAGAGATGCTGTTCCTCGACGAGCCAACGGCTGGGGTGGATCCCATCTCCCGCCGCGCCTTCTGGGACCTGCTCTATGAGTTATCGGATGAGGGGACGACCATTTTCGTCACAACCCATTATATGGACGAGGCTGAACACTGCCAGAGCCTGGCCTTCATCCACCTGGGCAGAATAGTGGCCCATGGAACGCCTCAAGAGATCAAGGAAACGATCATGAGAGGTCAGGTCCTGGAGATAGATTGCACAGAGCCGGACACCGCTCTCAGCACCTTGCGAGAAGTTTCCCTGTTCGATGAGGTAGCCCTCTATGGAGCCCTGATCCATGTGGTGGGCAAAGACCTAGAGAGCCATAAACCTCTTATCGAGCGCCTCTTGAAAGAGAAGGACGTAGCTATCACGAGTATGGACATCATAGCCCCGTCTCTGGAAGATGTCTTCATCTCCAGTATAAAGGAGGAGAACAAGAAAAGAGCTTTTGCGAAAGAAAGTTGACAAGTTGACGTCGACAGTATGAATCAGATAGGAGAAAAGGCAATGAGACAGAGAATCGCTATCATCTTGGTGCTAGTACTGCTTCTCCTAGCCGCCGCGGGAGGATTCTGGTATCTCAACTCTCACCCCGAAGTGCGAGCCCAACTGATGGCCGATCTTGGTCTGACGAGCGAAGCAATACCCGAAGGTGTCCTCGCCGCTTCTGGGATCATCGAAGCCGAAGAAGTATCGGTGAACACCGAGACGGGAGGCCGTGTCGCGGAAGTTCTGGCCGGTGAAGGCGACCTGGTACAAGAAGGCGAGGTCGTGATCCGTTTGGACGACGCCCTCTTGCAGGCCCAGATAGCTCAGGCGGAAGCAGCGGTGGAAACAACCCAGGCCGCGCTCGCTCAGGTATCGGCTGGCGTTCCTCAGGCGGAGATTCACCAGGCCGAGGCATTGCTGGCTCAGGCAGAGGTTGCCCGCGATGGGGCCCTGCAAGCAGTAGGGGACGCCCAGGCGGCGCGCGATAACCCGCAGGAACTGGAGGCCCGCATGGATGGGGCACGAACCCAATTGGCTATCGCCGAACTCAACGTTGAACAGGCCATAGCCAACATGAGAGCGGCGGAGATCCAGCAAGCTTATTTCCCACGGGCCTACGCGGAATTGGAGGAAGGTTTTGATATCGAGATAGAAGTGCCCGGACTTCCTTTCGTAATCCGCAGACACATCAACGTGGGTGAAGCGATCTTGAGCGAGATAAGACGGCAGGGCAACCTGGTCAATCAAGAGGCATGGATGGCCTGGGAAGCCCTATACGCAGCAGAGGCAGCACGGGATGGCGCGCGACAGAACTTGAACAACTTGCTGGCGATGCGCGACAATCCCTTGGAGGCCGACGCCCTGGTCCATGCAGCCCAGGCTCAATATGAGATCAGCGAGGCCAATGTTGCGGTGGCACAGGCCCAACTGGATGCCCTAATAGCCGGGGCCACTGAGGAAGAGATAAGTGTAGCGCAAGCACAAGTTGGACAGGCTGAGGCTGCGCTGGCCACCTTGCAGGTGCAACTGGATAAGATGACCCTACGGGCACCCAGAATGGGCATAGTCTTGGAGCGCATGGTCAACGTGGGGGAGATCGCCCCACCAAACTTCTCCCTGTTGACGATAGCCGATTTGGACCAGGTCACGCTGACGGTGTACGTTCCCGAAACCGAGATAGGACTGGTTAAGGTGGGCCAGGATGTAGAGATACGGGTTGATTCCTTCCCTGAGAGAACTTTCGGCGGGGAAGTGGTGCATATCGCCTCGCGAGCGGAATTCACGCCTAAGAATGTGCAGACTAGGGAGGAAAGGGTGAGCACCGTCTTCGCGGTGAAGATAGATCTCCCCAATCCGGACCACGCATTGAAGCCCGGCATGCCAGCCGATGCCCAGATCATGGTGGAGAAATGAAAGGAGGCCAGAGAATGCAATTCAAGGCTAGAATCCCCGCCATAGGTTCCCTACTGATAGTCACCATCTTCCTCGCCCTCCTGTGCTCCGCCTGCGGA
>JBFFDV010000251.1:0-3977 GCA_041559215.1 Anaerolineae bacterium
CAGGACATCCCTCAGACCGTGGTCGAAGCCAGCTGTGCGGCGGCCGGCGCTGCCGAAATCCTGGCTGCTAGTCGCCAGAGGCCCTCGGCCAGAGAGTATCCTGCGGAGCGGGATATCAGTGATGAAGATCCTCGCCTGGGTGTCTTCGTCTGTGACTGCTACGGCACCATCGGCGAGGCGACAGATATCCCGGCCGTGATTGAATATTCCGCTCAATTGCGGGATGTGGTTCACGTTCAAGAAATGGTCGCTGCGTGCAAGCTCGACGGGTTGCAGGAAATGCAAGAGGCCATCGTCGAAAAAAACTTGAATCGGGTAGTCGTGGCCGGATGCACATACCGCCTATATGGGCCACTTCTGGAGGACGCCCTGCGCCAGGCCGGTCTGAACGCCTGTCTGTTGGAACGGGCGGACCTGCGGGAGGGATGTGCTTGGGTACATCGGGACCAGCCAGAGGAGGCCACGTTCAAGGCCAAGCAATTGGTGGGCATGGCCGTGTCCAAGGCAAGGCTGCTGGAACCAAGTCAGGGAGAAGTGGCCGAGATTACGCCCGGAGCTTTGGTTATAGGTGGTGGGGTGGCGGGCATGGAGGCCTCCTTATCGCTGGCCCGGCAGGGCTTTCCTGTCCATCTAGTGGAGAGAGAGGAGCAACTTGGGGGCAACCTGCGTCATATCCATTATACGCTGAATGGCCACGACCCCCAGCAATACTTAGAGGAACTGATTGCCCAGGTTGAGGGCGACGGACTCGTCACCATCCATCGGGGGGTCGAGGTGAAGGAGATCACAGGCCTGCCTGGACGGTACAAGACGGTGATCTCCCGGGATGGCGACATGGAGGAGTTGGAGCACGGGGTGATAATCGTGGCCACGGGAGGCGAGGAGGTCAAACCAGCGGAGTATCTGTCTGGGGAACATCCCCAGGTGCTGACCCAGCGAGAGTTGGAGGAGAGAATCGCCGCCGACGAGCAGGCCCTTGCCGGCGTCAACAACGTAATCATGATCCAATGTGTGGGCTCGCGGGAGCCGACTCGACCCTATTGCAGTCGTATCTGCTGCTCCATCGCCATCAAGAACGCCCTGCGCATCAAGCAACTGAACCCCGAAGCCAATGTTCTCATCCTCTTCCGTGACATCAGGACCTACGGCTTCCTGGAGGACTATTACCGGCAAGCACGGGATGAGGGGGTAATCTTCGTGCGCTATGATCCGGAAACCAAACCTCGGGTAGAGGCGACGGATGGAAAATTACGTGTCGTGGTCAAGGAACAGATCCTAGGTGCAGATTTGACCCTCAATGCCGATCTGGTGGTGCTGAGCGTGGGCGTCGCCCCTCATGACAACGAGGCTCTAGCTCAGGTTTTGGGCGTTCCTCTCGACGAGGACGGCTTTTTCCAAGAGGCCAACACCAAAGTGCGGCCCATGGATTTCGAAGCTGTGGGGATGTATCTTTGCGGGCTGTGCCATGCCCCTAAGAGTATCGAGGAGTCGATTTCCCAGGCCAGGGGTGCTGCGATGCGCGCTGCGGTCATGCTGGCCAAGCAACGTCTCGATGGCCAGCCGGTGATACCCTTCGTCAATCCACGGCTGTGCATCGCCTGTGGCCGCTGTATCGAGACCTGTCCCTATGGAGCGCTGATCGCCGACGAGGAGACGGGCATCACGCAGGTCGTACCATTGCTATGTCAGGGTTGTGGTGTCTGCACAGTAGCTTGTCCCAGCGGTGCCATTCAGCAGCGCGTCTTCGAGAAGACGCAGTTAATGGCTATGTTGGATGCAGCCCTGGATTAGTTGGTACTTTTCGGGGCATTACTACGAACCTTGGAGTTGCAATCATGGAGGATTTTGAACCCAGAATAGTAGCTTTCCTGTGCAACTGGTGTGCTTATACAGGAGCTGATCTAGCTGGCACGTCTCGGCTCCAATACCCGCCCAATGTCAGAGCTATTCGCGTGATGTGTAGCGGTGGCGTGGATCCTATCTACGTCATCAAAGCTCTCCTGGAGGGGGCCGACGGGGTGCTGATCGGCGGCTGCCACCCGGGGGACTGCCACTACCAGAGTGGGAACCTGAAAGCCCGACGTCGAGTGGCGATTCTCAGGGGAATCTTGGAAGAGTTGGGACTCGATCCCGACCGCCTATGGCTACGCTGGATAAGTGCCAGTGAGGGAAAGCTCTTCGCCGACACGATCGAGGAGATGGTCCAGGCCTTGAAGGAGAAAGGCCCCAACCCGATGCGCGAAGCTTGGGCGATCTAGATGAACTCAGCGGAGGCACGACATATGAGCGTAAAGGCGATAGTAAAGGTCAGGGAGGGTGATGTGCTGGCCGCTCTGCGCGAATTCCTACGCCAGCTCTTGGAGAAGAAGATTGTGGATGCGCTGATGGTTCCCTTGGAGTTGCCTTCGGGAGATGCCATAGCGCAGACGTTGATCAAAGACCCCGACAAACTGCAAAACGCCAACCCTCTTGCTCCAGTGATGATGGTCAACACAGCGAAGTTGGTATCAAACCTGACGCGGCGGGGCAATAGGGAGAAAGTGGGTGCGGTGTTGAAATCCTGCGAGATGCGGGCGTTGATCGAACTGGTCAAGTTGCAACAGGCCACTCTCGATAACGTGGTCACCATCGGCATAGATTGCCTGGGCACATATGAGGTCCCTCAGTTCGCACAATTCAGCAAGGAGCTGACTGATGGCGCCGGTCCCTCCGCCGAGCAGCTGCAGGCGGCCAAGGAGGGAGCAGTGGTACCCAGGGATGGCTATGAGTTTCGTGCCGCCTGCCAGATATGTGAATATCCTATCCCCACGAACGTGGACATCAACATCGCCTTGATAGGTGTGGACACGGGCACTATGATCCTGCTGGAGATGGAACCCGAGATAGGGAAAGAGGTGGTGGAGAAGCTAGAGATGCAGGAAGGCGATGCACCCTCCAGGGAGGAGGCCGTGACCAGGCTGGTGGCTGACAGAGAGAAGAAGAGAGATGAGGCTTTCGCCCAGTTCCACGATGCCGTGAGCGACATATCCAGCCTTGTGGCCCAGTTCGCCACCTGCATCACCTGCCACAATTGCTCCGCTGCCTGTCCCATATGCTACTGTAAGGAATGCTTATTCGAGACGGACACATTCCGTCACCCCTCCGACCGCTACCTGCTGTGGGCTGAGAGGAAAGGTGCCACCAGGATGCCCAGCGATACCATACTATATCAGTTGACCAGGATGAATCACATGGTTAGCTCCTGTGTGGGGTGTGGGATGTGTGAGAGCGCCTGCCCTAGCAATCTCCCTCTGGCACTGATCTTCCGCACCGTTGGCGAAAAGGTACAAGCGCTCTTTGACTACTTGCCGGGGAAGAGCCTGGAGGAGGAGCTTCCCGTAGCCGCCTTCAAGGAAGACGAATTCCCAGAGTACAAATGACGGTTCGCACCGTCGGCTCCTGCTCTTGAGATCTGCCAAAGCGCACACCTAAGGCTTCGTAGTAGTGACTTCAGCCCTTCCAGATGCGCCAACACACACACTACGATCTGCGAAAGGAATCTATAGATGAGCCAGGATAAGAAGGCCCCCGCATACAAGCTGATACTTAACCCCACCGACGGTTCCGAGGTCTCGGAACTGGCCACGCGTCACGCTATCTATCTAGCCAAGCTGGCGGGCGCCGAATTGCTGGTCCTCCACGTGGTGGAGACAACATTCTCCTGGTACACAGGCACCCTCTACCAACAGATGGTTGATCAGTTGAGGGACTTTGGGAATAAGGTGATTGAGCGAGCCATGGAGATAGCTGGCGAGCAAGGAGTTGAAGCCCGTTCGATGATTGTAGATGGTCATTCGGGAACGGCCATCGTGCGCATCGCCGAAAGTGAAGAGGCGGATATCATCGTCATGGGAGCACTGGGCAGGACAATGGTCGAGGAAACTTTAGTGGGCAGCATTTCCCGCTACGTGGTGCGCCACGCCCGTTGTCCCGTCCTG
>JBFFDV010000252.1:0-3950 GCA_041559215.1 Anaerolineae bacterium
CATCTGCCGCTCATCCTCGCGGGTGGGAGGCCACCAAGGTATTCCGTCAGGTACGGTGGCATCGATGCCTTCAACGCCCAGATGACAGAGCAGAAGAGGAAGCTATCGCTCTCTGAGGTGCTGCGGCAGCGGGACGATACTCACCGCCGGCTCATCGACTTTATACAGAGTGTGCCAGAAGATCAGATTGCCCGGGAAACGCGCTTTCGTCGTCGTTTGCGGCTTGATACGTACAGTCATTACCCGGAGCACGCCGAGGCGATACGGGAATGGCGAGAGCGGCGGTCAGTGGGATAAGGGAGAGTCAAAGTGGTTGCCAAGCGTGCACAGGTATTTGGAGCATATTCGCCGTCCAACAACTCGCTGCAGCGAACCCCCGCGGGCTAGGCCATGTGCTGGCGTCTGATATTGAATGGGGAACTCGAAAAGGAAGAAAAGACAAGAGCGGGGCCGCTGAGCTCTTACGTTTGGCGGCTCCGATCCGTGGTGAACCCTGGAGAACAGGCCCATGGCAGTAGAACCAGAGATGTCATCCTCCGATTTGACTGAGTTGCTCCGTTTGCTCGATGAAGCCTCGATAGATGTGTGGCTCGACGGCGGATGGGGAGTCGACGCGCTCCTGGGAAGGCAGACTCGACGTCACAGAGACGTCGACATCATTGTCTCCGTCTCCAACGTACCAAAGCTGCGAGACATCCTCGGTCGCAGGGGCTTCGCAGTCAAGGACGGTACACCACCGAACTCGTTCGTTCTCTCCAATGAGCAAGGGCTTGAGGTCGATGTTCATGCTGTGGTCTTCGATAATGATGGCAATGGAGTCTACACGATGCAGAGTGGAGAGGACTGGGTCTATCCAGCCGAGGGATTCAGCGGGCGGGGCACTGTCGAAGGCAGAAGTGTTGCCTGCCTATCGGCGACGACGCAGGTGCTATGTCATGCTCAGGGCTACACGCCTATTGACAAGGACTTCCGAGACATGGAGCTTCTGGAAGAGAGCCTCGGAGTCGAGTTGCCGCCACAGCTCAAGAGAAGCGCAGCCTGAAACGAGGCACGGGGTTGGAGCTACCCATAAGCCGGAGCTGCCTAACCCGCGCATGCAGCTGACCTGCTATCAGCCTCGACAGCGAAGTGGGTTGCGTTTTTCGCCCGCCCTCTTCTCCGTCAGCGAGAGGGCATCTGACGATCACTAACGGTCAGGAAAGGAGGTGAATCCCATGATCGAAGTGAACAAGACTTACGATCTACTGCCAGGCATAGACCAGCAAGCCTACCTTGAATATGCCAAGAGGGGATTTGCCACAATGTTGAAAGCCCCTGGGCTTGTTGAAATCCGGGCTTACCGCAGTCTACTGGGCTCGCCCCAGGTACGATTAACTCTTGTGTGGCAGACTCTGGCCGACTGGGCGAAGTTTGCGGAGAGCCCCGAACGGCAGAGGCTTGACTCTGAGCTCTTTGAGTTCGCAACTAACATCGGTGTCGAGCTCTGGGGGCCATCGCCGGCCGTGCCAGAGCCTCTCCGTCCCGGCAAGTAAATTGGTGAACGGTAGCCGAGAAGTGCAGAGGGCGATGGGGAACAATGTTCCTCTTTCCCCAATTGGGCTTCTGATAGTTGAGAGCGGGCGAACTCTGCGCTCCCTCCAGCCACTTGTGCTTCGGGTTGCCCAATAGCGGGTTCGTGCGTGAATTTCACAAAATGCGAGTTTTCACACGGCCACGTGACCTGTTACGCGCACCATCTAATCACGACGTCTCGCCCAGGATGCTCACCACCTTGAGCATCAACCGGAAGGGACGTCTCTCGTTCTGCAGTTGGTTGAGAGTGCCACCTATATATAGTTGGCCGACATCGCTGTGGAACAAGAATGCACTAGAGGCGCCCGAATGCCCGATCAACTCAGCCGCTGGAGAAAAGGGAGAGAACAGTTTTGACAGCTTGAACCGCATCAATCCAAGTCCGTACTGCAGTGAGAAGAATATTCTCTTCCAGTTTTTCATCCGTTCTAATGTGGAAACCTCCTCAAACAACTTCCCTTCCATCAAGTTCCTGAGAAACCTCAGGCTATCCTCCACATTTGAAACCATGCCACCGTCAGGTCCAAAGGATCTCATCGCTTTGTCAAGGTAGAGAGGCTTTTCTTTGTAATAGATGTTCGCGGGAGGGCCTTCTACAGGCGCGCGCGGTTTTCGGTAGCCGTGCAGATATGTAGAGGAAAGCTCCAAGGGTTCGATGATGAGTTCATCAAATACCTGATGAAGAGGCTTGTCGGTCACCGATTCAATAACAGCCCCCAAAAGCTGGTAGTTGGTATCGGAGTAATGTGCTTTCTTGCCAGATCTCTCCTGCCCCTTCGGTTCGGGCGCGAATTTCGGAGTGAGGCGACTTTTCGCTATTTCCACGACCTTTCCCACGTCCCACTCCTCATCGCTCCCCGCAACAATGAGGTCAAACATGCTCTTCCCACCTTTTGGTCTTGCCAAGAAATAGTCTGGCAATCCAGATGTTTGGCTTATCAAATGGTAGATCCTTAGTAGATCGCTATAGTCACGGCCTTTGTAACGATGCAAACCTTCTACCAGTGAGCTTGGAAGGAACTTTGAGATGGGGTCATCCAAGGTTAGCAGCCCACGTTCTTCGAGGATCAACGTCGCCGCAGCGGTATACATTTTGGTTATGCTTGCAATGAAGATCGGGGTATCGACCTTCATCACATCACCCTTGTCTGCATGTGCGGTTCCTGCGGCTCCTGACCAGTAGAAATCACCGTTCTTGGTGGCAACACCTAGGACTGTACTGAATACGTCTTTACTCTTTCTCACTAAAGCGTCGATCTCGCTCTGCAACCTGTTTCCGATAGCTGTATGGTCCATACTGCGAACCTCCTTCTTTGTCGACAATTCAGGAGCTCATGCTGCTTTCGAGAATTCGGTTTGTGCGCCTAGCTGATAACTATACGCATCTGTCTCTTTGCTATGTTTGGGGTGCCTAGACGGAATCTTCCTAACCTACGGGCTTGCGCAGCAATTAGGCCCAAGCCGCAATATGTAGGGGGGAATAGAGGCCGAGGGGACACCCATCGTGCTCCCCGGGCTTTTGCTGCGCAACGCCACCTACCCCTTGAAGTTGCATTTGCGGAAATTCTCTGTATAATACCCTATTCAGACCCTCTTGCGGAAGAAACAGACCGACCAGCTGAGCAGAGATCATTGTAGAGCCAGGAACAGAACTTGTCAAGATAGGAGGGACTTGCATGGCACCAAAACCCAAAAAGCTGCTCGGCCAGGTCCGCGACGCCATTCGGCTCAAATACTATTCCACCCGCACCGAAGAAGCCTACGTCAACTGGATCAAACGCTGCATCTACTTCCACAACGTCCGCCAGCCGGCTCAAACGGGCGCCCCTGAAGTCGAGATCTTTCTCACCCACCTGGCCGTGGAGCAGAACGTCGCCGCGTCCACTGAGAACCAGGCCCTCAGTGCCCTCCTCTTCCTCTACCGCGAGGTGCTGAATCAGGACCTGAGTCCCATCGACGCCCTGCGCGCCAAGAAACCGAAATGCCTGCCCTCCGTCCTGACTAGAGAAGACTTATGTCGCGTCTTTGACCAGCCAGGAGCTCCTGCGGATTGTGCGACGTACGCACGAGTAAGATCTGGTCAAAGGCCCTGGCGCCGGCCAGGATTTCGCCTCTGGGGACGCAAGTGTACATGTGGGAGTTTATGAGAGCCGGAGGCGCTCGGTGGGTGTGAACGGGTTTTGTTGGTCGAGTCCCGTCTCATGAGTAGGAGAAGCCATGAAATACAAAAGCATCATCGTAACGAGAAGAGGCGGTCCGGAAGCTCTCCAGGTGGCTGAGAATGACCTGCGGCCGCCATCAGCCGGGGAGGCGCGGATTAAGATCCTTGCCACGGGCGTGTGCCAGGATGATGTTGCCGCTCGGATTGGCAACCGACC
>JBFFDV010000253.1:0-3935 GCA_041559215.1 Anaerolineae bacterium
GGTGCCCCCACAGCAAAGGCGAGGTCTACACACTGCCTGGCGTAATCGAGCGCTTTTTCCCTCAAGCGCGGGTCGGGATTGGCCAAATCCCTTTCCAGGGGCCAGATGGACCACCCCAGGACGGAGAAGACCTGCAGGTCGAACTCGTCGCAGAGTCTCCTCACCTCTCCGGTATCGTACTCTTGCAGCTCGCCCTTCAGTTCGATGCCGTCGTAGCCATACCTCTTCAGACGCTCGAAAGTGGTGCGCAGAGGCTCATCGCCGTAGATCCAATTGCTGATGGAATACTTCATCGCGTGCCTCTCTTTCCAACAGGAAACGCCGTATCACTTAGGAGACCCAGCAACCAGTGTCGGAGCCTACCTGACTATGGGGAGAGTCTTTGACGGAAGGTTTAGACGCCGAGACGCCGCCTGCGCCACTGATCGAAGACTACCACCACGATGATTACCAGGCCGATTACAACTCGTTGCCAGAAGGCGGAGACGCCGGTGAGGTTGAGGCCGTTGTGCAGGACGCCCATTATGAGGGCTCCAATCAAAGTGCCCTCAATTGTTCCCTCACCGCCGAAGAGGTTGGTTCCTCCGATGATGACGGCGGCTATGGAGTCCAATTCCATCCCCTCACCCATCAAAGCGTTAGCGGAGTTCATGCGTCCGGTCAGAACGATGCCTGCGATGGCCGCGGTGATCCCCGAGATAGTGTAGATAGCGATCCTGGCGCGATCGACATTGATCCCCGATACCCTGGCAGCCTCCCTGTTACCACCCATAGCGAAGTCGGCCCGCCCTAGGGCGGTGTGGTTGAGGATTAACCACCCAACGGCGGCCACAATTAGAGCGATTATGGCCGGTATAGGGATCCCCAGAATACTACCACTCCCCAGCCAGATGAGCCGTTCGGGGAGATAGCCTTTCAACTCCAGTGCAGTGAGGTGGGAAGGGACGGGTAAGCCTCCGGTGAGGAGCAGGGCGACACCCCGAAGGACCTGCCAGGTCCCCAACGTAACGATGAAATCAGGAATGCGCCCTTTGGTTATGATGGTGCCGTTCCAGCACCCTGCCAGAGCCCCAGCACCGATGGCCAGGAACATGCCCACTAAATGTTCAACCCCCAGCGGGTCATGGCCACGGCGGCTACCGAACCGGAGAGCCCAAGGGTGGCCGCTACCGAGAGATCGATGCCCGCGGCGATAATGACCATGGTCTGCCCCACGGCAAGGATAGCTGTCGCAGCGGTCTGGTGGAGGATATTGGCCAGATTACTGGTGGTGAGGAAGTGAGGGCTGGCGAGGGACAGGTAAACCCCCAGTACCAGTATAGCTATACCTGCACCACCCCTGAGCAGAATCCCCCTCCCTACCTGACGGAGAGTCACCTGCCATGCGCTTCGGCGAACGGCTACTGTTTCACTGCCGGGATTTCTATCATTCATCTTGATACCTCATTCTACCGCGCACCTTAGGATATCCTCTTGAGTGCATTCTCCTCTTTCAAACTCTGCTACAAACTGCCCTCGCGACATCACCAAGATACGATCGGCCATCGCGACGACCTCAGAAAGCTCCGAGGAGATCATGATTATGCCTACGCCCTCCTTGGCCAAGTCGTTCATCAACCGGAATACCTCCACCTTGGCCCCCACATCGATCCCCCTGGTGGGCTCATCCAGGATAAGAATCTTGGACTCGCTACATAGCCATTTCGCCAGCGCGACTTTCTGCTGGTTTCCTCCGCTGAGGAGCTCCACCTTTTGATTGAGGCTTGGAGTGGCAATGTCTAACTCTTCAACATACTGTTCTGCTGCCTTTCTCTCCTCATTCCGTCTTAGAAACCCGAGGCGGGTCATTCTCTCCAGACTAGCCAGAGTGATATTAGGTGGGATGGGCAATCGAGGCACCAGCCCGTCTCTCCGATCCTCGGTCATGTACCCAAGGCCTAAGTCGATGGCCTCCCAAGGCGATGAGATGGTCACCTTGGCTCCATTAACGAAAATGCCACCGCTGTCGGGCCGTTCGAACCCGAAGAGAGTGCGGGCGAAGTCGGTCCGGCCGGCCCCCATGACCCCAAAGATGCCTAATATCTCCCCTGCGTGAAGGCTGAGGCTGAGATCCTTCAACTTGCCGTCGACGGTAAGCCCTTCGATCTTGAGTATCTCTTCGCCGCGCTCTATCTCCTCTTTGGGGTACTGTTCCAACAGTTCCTTGCCTACCATCATTTGTATCAGCGTAGCCTCATCGGCATCGCTCACCGGTAGTGTGTCTATGGCCTTGCCGTCCCTCAGGACGGTTACTCGCTGGCCGATCCTGGGCACCTCCGCCAGGCGGTGAGAGACGTAGATGATGGCCACTCCTCTCTCTTGAAGTCGACGTATTGTCTCAAACAGGCGTTCTCGTTCCTCGTCTGAAAGAGCGGAAGTGGGCTCGTCGAGGAGCAGGATCTGTACTCTCATGGAGAGAACTTTAGCGATCTCGGTCAACTGTCGTTCCGCCATACTGAGAGCGCGAACGCGCTCTCTAGGGTCGATGTCAGCCCCCAGATCGCTTAGGATATCTTCTGCTTGGGAGTATACCTGCGGCCAGTCGATGGTGTTTAGAGGTCTGCGCCTAGGGAGATGGCCCAAGAAGATGTTCTCGGCTGTGCTGAGGGTGGGGATGAGGCTCAGTTCCTGATAAACCATGCCTATCCCTAGATCGCGCGCATGCTGCGGATTGCGGATGTCAACCTCCTCACCGCTGATAACGATGCGACCGCTGTCCTTGGGCAGCGAGCCGCTGAAGATTTTCATCAGAGTCGACTTACCCGCCCCATTCTCTCCCAGCACGACGTGCACCTCCCCTTCGTAGAGATCGAAATCCACATGGTCGAGGGCATGAACGCCAGGAAAACTCTTATCTATGGCTTCCGCCTGCAATAAGGGTGATGAGGTCACGAAAGTTCTCCTCTTGAAAGGCTATTGCGCTGTATACCCGCCATCAATCGCTAGTACCGAGCCAGTGGCATAAGTAGACTCATCCGAGGCCAGAAAGAGAATACCTGCGGCTATCTCCTCGGGCTTTCCCATTCTATTAACTGGTCGGTCCTCTTCCAAGGCACGTCGGGTACTCTCGGGATCTTCAGCTTCAGCGATCACCTGCTCCACCAAAGGGGTCAGGGTCCTGCCCGGGCAGAGACAATTGACCCTGACATTGTGGGGTGCGAAATCGAGGGCCATACTCTTGGTCAAGGCTATGACTCCGCTCTTGGATACATTATACGCCACCTGGTTCTTTATGCCAACGATTCCCGCCTCGGAGGCAATGTTTACGATGGCCCCCCCACCGGATTCGATCATAGCAGGGGCACAGTATTTCGAGCATAGAAAGACGCCTGTGAGGTTGACGCCCAGGATACGATGCCAATCTTCCTCGGTTGTCTGTACTACATCCCCTTGTGTGTAGATGCCAGCGTTGTTCACGAGAATGTCAAGAGTGTCGTATCTATCGAGGGTGGTCTTTACCATTCGTTGTACATCAGCCGCTTTGGACACATCCACTGGCACGAAAGTTGCATCCCTGCCCTCCTTCGCGATGAGGGCGATTGTCTCTTCGCCTGCATTCCGGTCGCAATCGACCACTACGACCTTTGCTCCCTCCCTAGCGAAAAGAAGAGCAGTAGCACGTCCTATTCCCGCTCCTGCTCCGGTGATTATGGCTACTTTGTTCGCCAACCTCATCATGCTAGCCTTTCTGCGCAAAGGGCTTCTGAAGCCCCTATAAGGGAGAGGCAGGGGCTGCCTCTAAATGGCGAATGTGGGAAGCCCCTGCCTCAGGGATTCTACTCGCACGCGGCCTTGATGCCGTCCCAGTCAATGGCCTCAAGAGCAGGCTCTGGATAGAAGAGCCTGGCATTGTCCTGATACATGGTTCGAGGGCGAATGTCGAAGATCTGAGGAAC
>JBFFDV010000254.1:0-3919 GCA_041559215.1 Anaerolineae bacterium
AGTACGGGTGATGGTGACGGAAGCCCCTGGCGTAGCGTAGCCTTCTACGCGATCGTAGGTATCGAATGCGAAGAAAAAGCCGATCGGTGACAGCCGCGCCGCAACCCAGTTGCCTCCAGCGTCCTCGTAGAGCACCTCGGCGGGGTCGGTGACGTGCATGTCGTAGCTCCCGCTGAAGTAAGCGGTGAAATTGCCACCTGCGTCGGTGGAGATGGTTTGACCGACGTCCGCCCAGGGAAAGCTCACGGTCACGCTTACCGGCAGCAAGACGCCCGTGCCGGTGATGACGCCAATCACCTGATCATTGACTGGGTCGGCCGCTCCGGTGATCTGGACTACCGCAATGGTGTCCGTGGTGACCCCAGTGCCCACTTCAACTGTGTCGCCAGGGTCGATCTCCATCTGGCTCCCTTGGTCAAAGAACTCACCATAGAAGTAGCCCATCCCGTCGGTGCGGGCTACTCCAAAGCCCTTGACAGTTGCACCATCGTAGAGGCGTAACAGCAGCGTGTCATCGGTGCTGGAATGGTAACCCCAGACGTAGTCGTAAGTCTCCACGACGGTGATGGCTGTAGTAGCCGACTGAAGGCGCACCTCTCCTCGGTCGAGTTGAGGCGCTGGACGGGGTGCCATCCCTGGGAGAAAGGCTCGCGCGGGGGGCAGCATAAGATCAAGCGGGACGGCCTCCCGGGCAGGTACAGGTTCCTCTGGCCGCGGCGGTTCGCCTATAAACAGCGAGCGCTCTGGTGAAGGGATGGGAGGAACTGGGGGCTGGGCGAGCCGTGTTTCGCCCGTTGAAGGCGGAAGAGGGCCCTCGAAGCCTTCTTGTGGCAGCTGCTGAGACCTGGGGTAGACCTGCCACGCCTCTCGTTCGGGCTCCTGGAGCCGCCCCCCACGCTCCGGTGGGGGAGGGATATGCCGGGATTCCCCCTCTAGGGGTTCGGGATCCTGAGCCAGAGTCGCTGACGCCAGAAGCAAGATGGCTGTTATGCCCAGAACTACGGCAAGTATGCGGTATTTCATCTTTTCTCCTCCTTCTGAAACAAAAAGAGCCCTTGACACATTCGGTCGAATGCCGGGCTCTCATCTTACATGATATACACTCCTCCCAGAGACTGACAGCAAGCTTCCTTGATGGGTGCTGACCTGACAGCTATCCAAAGATGCAATAGCATCGACTCAGTTTTCGCACCGAAACACGCTTCCGGAAAAACCTTTTCTATTATAAACCAAATCCTTCCTCTTGTCAATATGTTTCCAAGTGTTAGCGGCAAATTTTAAGGTTTCAGGACCCTTCCTTGACCATCTTACTGATCTGTGCCATAATCGTCGCAATGAGAAGGAGAGGCCATGAAGGTTACTTCGCTTGACGGTGTCTGGCAATTGCTGCCTGTGGAGGAGTTCAAGGATCGCTATCCCGACGAGGGATGGTTGGAGATGGAGGTCCCAGGCCATTGGCAACAGCATCCCGATTTGGAATTCTATTCCGGCAAGGTGGTCTACAGGCGGGCTTTATCTTTCCGAAGGCGCCGGGGAAAGCGGTATCGTTTACGCTTGAACGGCGTGTTCTATCGCTCTAGCGTCTATCTTAACGACCAACGCCTAGGAGAGGATGAGGGGTATTTCTTCCCGCAAGAGTACGAGATTACCGGTTTCTTGAAGGGAGAGAACACACTCCTGGTAGAGGTTGATTGCCCAAATGAGGAGGACAAGCAGAGGAAGAACCTGATCACCGGTGTGTTCTCCCACTGGGATGCCCTCGATCCACAGACGAACCCCGGCGGTATCTGGCTGCCGGTGGAGATCCTAGAGTCTGGGGAAGTCTACATGAAGCACACCCTGATGCGCGTGCAGGATCTGGCCGACGATGCCGCTCGGGTTCAAGCCAGGGTCATCCTGGATGCCGCCTCTCCTGGCCTTGCCGAATTGCGCATGACTTTCAGTCCACACAATTTCGAAGGGGAGCCCCAAACCTTCGTGCACGAGGTTCAACTGGACAGGGGCTCCAATGAGATCTCTGTGCCCCTTACCATAGAGGAGCCACGTCTATGGTGGACTCATGATCAGGGCTTCCCTCATTTGTATCATGTGACCATCGAGGTGAAGACCCAGGGTAGGAGGAAAGCCTCTGACAGGGTGGAGTTCAACTTTGGATTGCGCACCTTCGAGATGCGCGACTGGATCGCCTACTTGAATGGCCGGCGGCTGTTCCTCAAAGGCAACAACTACGGTCCTGGCGATGCTCGCCCGGCCACCATGAATCGTGAGCGTTTCCAGCAAGATCTGGAGTTGGCCAGGCAGGCGCACATGAATATGCTGCGCGTCCATGCCCACATAGAACATCCAGCCTTCTACGAAGTGGCTGACGAATTGGGTATGCTGATCTGGCAGGACTTCCCCCTGCAATGGAGCTACTCCAAGGAGGTGCTGCCGGAGGCGCTGCGCCAAGTCGAGCGCATGGTCAACCTCCTCCATAACCACCCTTCCATCGTCGTCTGGTGTATGCACAACGAGCCTGGCATCCAGCCAGAGCCCCGTGGGCGGCGCTTCTGGTGGGTCACCAAGACCCTGTTCTCACTGCTGATCTATAACTGGAACAGAGATGTAATGGACAAGAGGTTGAAGTGGCGGGTCGAGGAGCTGGACGACAGCCGTTTCGTCGTGCGTTCGTCAGGGGAGTGGCCACTGCGTCTCTTGAGGAAGGGAACCGACAGGCATCTGTATTTCGGGTGGTACGAGGCTCAGGAACCGAGAAAGCGGCTCGAACGCTTGGGTCGTCGTTTGCCCTTTGTCACCGAGTTCGGGGCGCAGAGCTTCCCCAACTATGAAAGCAGCATCAAGTTCATGGCTCCTGAGCTATCCCGCATAGACTGGCAGCGCTTGGAAGAGAGACACAGCCTGCAACGCAAGATAATGGATCGCTGGTTGAGCATGGGCTCCTTCACCGACTTGAAGGAACTTATCGAAGCCAGCCAGGATTACCAGATTGCGATTAACCGCCAATATATTGACCACCTGCGCTACTACAAATACCGGCCCACAGGGGGCGTACTGGCTTTCTCCTTCCACGATCCCAACCCTGCCATCCAGTGGTCCATAGTAGACTATTGGCGAGTGCCCAAGCGCTCGTATCACCATATGCAGCGGGCCTTTCATCCCCAATATGTCTTCACCTTGTTCGGAAAGGACGAGTATCGGGTCGGTGAGGAGATAGCGGTGCCCATCTATATCGTGAATGATAGCCAGACGGGCTACGATGAAGTAGCGATCAGGGCCGAGGTCTTCAACGCGGAGGGGGAAAGAACGACACATGCCAGCTTTGCCTCGTCCCTGCAGGCCGATTCGCAGGCCGAACTCGTGCGCCTACTACACCTCCGCTTTGGGGAGTCTGGCGAGCGGAAATTGCGATTGAGGTTGGAATACGAAGACCAGGTCTTTGAGAACGAATATCGACTGACGATAACGTCTTCTTAGCGCCAGGACTTCTCCTTGGCCTTTGCCCCGCTGATTTGAGAGCCGTCGCTTACTGGGACTGTGGCAAGCTGCTCAGTTGCTCCAGGATCATCTCGTTGCTGGGACGGTCTCCAGTATTCTGACCTATGTACTCCCACCTGACGATGCCATCAAGGTCCATTACAAAGACTGCAGGGGTGGCTAGGCTATCACCCAGCAGGTTGTAGACGCCATATTGATCTGTGACCCGATGATCAGCATCCGAGAGCACTGGGTATTGAAGGCTGAGGAGGTTCGATACGTACTGTCCGAGGTCGGGACCCTCCACACTGATGGCCAGGATCTCCGCGTTCAGCTGTTGAAACCTTTGGTAATCTTGCTGCAACTCGCCGAGTTGCGTCCTGCAGGGGCCTCAGCCACCGGTCCGATAGAACAGCAAGACGACATTCTTCTGGCCCTGGTATGA
>JBFFDV010000255.1:0-3882 GCA_041559215.1 Anaerolineae bacterium
AGACTTCGCAAAGAAGAGCGAGAGCCACCTACATTGCAGGTGGCTCTCGCTCTTTAATTGACGGGGATTGGACCGGCCAAGATTAGCAAGGGTCACAAGGAGGCTGAAGGGGGATGGTCCTATCCCGCAACCTGTTGGAACACCAACTCCACCACCTTCGGTACCGCTGCGGCAACCGCAGGGGTCAACTCCTCCCCGAAAGTATCTACATCAGCCGCTTCGATGCCAACAATCACAATCTCTTTGGGGATAGCCATACCCAATTGACGACCCAACTCCAAGGCGGTCGCAAAGCTGGCATCATGCGTCGAGGCGGCGCGACGGCTCCCGCGAAAATCGTCAGCGGACAAGGGATGGATCGCCCCTGGCTCGCTCTCTCCAGTCTGTATGGCGTCAATGATGATGACTCTATCGTAGCCCACCACGAGCTCCAGTAAGCTCAAGCCCCCAACGCTGGCCTCACTGACGGTCACGTCGTCCCTATCAAGCCGCTTTCTGATCTCCTCTACAACGGCGAACCCCACCGCATCGTCGGTCAAGATAGGGTTGCCCAACCCTAGAACAAGCGTATTCAACCGCGTTCCCCCACTTTGTCGCGCAGAGTAAATCATGGTGTCACCCAAGGATGACGGCGTTTGCGAGCAAGTGTAAAGCCATGGCGCAGTTCCAGAGGCGCCTCAGTCCATGCCTTGGCTCAACCGCTCAACGACCTCGCCAGTGCTATCCAAGATCCTCACCTCCAGAGGCATCTGTCCCGGCAGGGCATGTGTGGCACAGCTCATGCAGGGATCATAGGCCCGGAAGGCCATCTCCACCATGTTCAACAGCCCTTCGCTGATCACTGTGCCCCTCTTGATCAGCCCCTGTGCCGCCTGCTTGATGGAGATAGCGATGGGGGCTATGTTATTCGTCGTCCCCACGATGAGATTGCACTTGCTGACGAGACCCTGCTTATCTGTAACGTAGTGATGGGTCAGGGTCCCACGGGGCGCCTCCACGATGCCCACGCCCTCAGTAGGCGTCTCGGTGGGGATGGTGCGCACGTTCGGATCGGTGATCTCTGGGTCTGTCGCCAGTTCTAACAGCCGCTCAGCAGCATAAAGAAGCTCGATTATTCGGGCCCAATGGGTGGCCAGGGTCAGATGGGCTGGCTTGCCGCCCAGGGTCTCATACATGCGCTCGTATTCGGCCTGGGCCAGAGGGGTGGCCATGCCATCAGCCGCATTGAGGCGTGATAACGGGGTGGCCTGGTACACTCCGCTGTCCTTACCACCTACGAAGTCCTTCCAACCGACCTTCTTCAGATACGGGATCTTGACATAGGTCCAGGGCTCGACCCGCTCGGCGACGTTCTCCAAGTACTCATGGGGAGCGTATTTGACCAACTCCACCCCTTCCGGATCCACCACGCGCACCAGACCATCATAGAAGTTCACCTTGTTGTTGTCATCCACCAAGCCCATATAGTAAGTAGGGAGGGTAAAAGGATCGCTGAGAACCAGGTCCACATACTCCTTATTGCCGAGAACGAGATCATTAAAGAGTTGAATAGTAAACTGGGCGAAGTCCAGCAGCCAACGGGCGCTCTCCTCGACGCCCTCTCGCTCGTCTTCGCTCATGGGTTTGCTCATCCCACCGGGGATTGCGCTGATCGGATGCACCGGCCGGCCGCCAAGCATCTTAATTATGTCCAGCGCCCGGGCTCGGGCCTCGATGACCTTGCTCCCTACCTCTACACCTACCTTGCCTATGACCCCCAGGATGTTGCGTACAGCGGGGTCCGCATCGGGCCCCATGACGAAATCGGGCCCGCCCAAAATGTAGAAGTGAGTGGCATGGTCGCCCGCGTAGAAGGCGCTGTAGAACAACTCTCTCAACTTCTTCCCTGCCGGAGGCGGCTCCACATGGTAGACGGCGTCGCAAGCCTTGGCTGAGGCCATCATATGGGCCTCGGGGCAGACACCGCAAATGCGAGCCGTGATGCGGGGCAGCTCCTCCACGGGCCGGCCCTCACAGAACTTCTCAAACCCTCGTAACTCAGGGATGGCCAGGTAGGCGTTTGCAACTTCCCCCTCATCGTCCAAGAAAATGTCGATTCTGCCATGCCCTTCCAGGCGGGTTATGGGATCTATGCTGATCTTCTTCATGAATTAACTCCCCCTACGAAATACAAGTATCTGGTCTGTGTCCCTCTAGCATGCATATCCTGAACCCCGTCTAGTTCATTTTTCTCCGGCGCAGAAGCGAGGCAGCCAAGCCGAAACGATAAAAGGTGCCAATGGGATCAGCAATCTGCGAGACAATCCGTTCCGCTTCCTCTTCGGTGTTGGCGTCCACAACTGAGGCCACGGCGCTGAGCAACTTGGCCCCCTGGTCCACCACCCCTGGCCCCGGCCCGTAACAACCTCGACAGGGCAGGTTAGCCATGGGGCACAAAGCTCCGCAGCCGCTACGGGTAGCTGGCCCGGCGCACACAATACCTTGCTCAAGGAGGCACTTCTCCTCATCGGGGATGATCTCATGGATGCGGAAGAACTCTTTGACTTTCTTCTCCTCCTTGAGACGCTCGCATTCGTCACAGACCGTCTTGTCGCCCGCTCCTACCACGCTGCCTGGAGGCGGCAACTCCTCATTCAGGAAGCCCTCAAAGACCGCCCATGTCTGGTCAGCCTGGGGGGGACAGCCAGGCACGAAGTAGTCCACGGGAACCGTTTGGCTCAATGTCCTCACGGTCTTGTAGAAAGCGGGGATTTCAAGCTCCCCCTCAGGCAGCTCAAACCTGGTCTCAGGGAACCAGGGATTGGGGTTATTGGTGGAAGGGGTCTGCTTGTAAACCACGTCGAAGATCGCCTCACGGTCGCTCAGATTGCCTAGGCTGGGGATGCCCCCCATATGAGCACAGGAGCCGTAAGCAACCAATGTCTTAGACTTGACCCGCAGGAGCCTGGCTACATGTTCGTTCTCCGCATTACGGATAGCTCCATTGAAAAAGCAGACGTCAATGCTGCCATCCTCCATGGCCTCCACGTCCTTGTACTTGATGTCCATAGCCACCGGCCAGAAGACGATATCCACAGCCCCTGCCAGATCGAGGATCTTCTCCCGTATCTCCAACACGGCGATCTCGCATCCGCCACAGGAGGCGGCCCAATAAAAAGCCACTTTTGGTTTGCCAGCCATCGTCTCTTACGCCTCCTCCTTCTCCATTCTCTCAAGGTAGCTCTTCCAATTTAGCGGCCCGAGATCCCTGATCTGCCCCGTAAACTCCTCGGTCAATCTTGCCCACTCGCGAGCTTCGGCGGCCGAGATCCAGCCCCAATGGAAGCGTTCCTTCTCAATCCCATACTGCTCCAGAAGCCGTTCCAACAGCGGCATACGACGAAAAGTCTTGTAGTTCCCTTCACCGTAGTGGCAGTCACCGGGAGGGTGACAACCCGAGACGATGATGCCATCGGCCCCTTCGAGAAAAGCTTTCAGCACAAAGGAAGGATCGATGCGCCCGGAACACATCACCCGAATAATATCCACATTGAGAGGCTGTTCCAGGCGAGATATCCCAGCGGTATCAGCCGCGGCATAGGTACACCAGTTGCAAAGGAAAGCAATGACGCGTGGTTCGAAATCACCATCTGCCATTTCACGAAACCTCCACTATACTTGGGAACCATGAGGTCTGGTTTTGATCATCACAGCAGACCTCATGCCTGATGAATTTGCCGAATTTCCACCCCTTCCCAGGACGAAGCACTAGATTCTGACCTCTTCTATCTCCCGCCTTGACCCGACGAGCAGACCCTCGATCTCCGCATAGATCTGCCCATCGGAGAAGTGCCGAGCCGTAATTGCCGCTGCTGGGCAAGCAGCCACACAGGTGCCGCACCC
>JBFFDV010000256.1:0-3858 GCA_041559215.1 Anaerolineae bacterium
ACTGACAACGAGTATGTATCGCGAGACTATGATCAGGCGGAAGCCAAGCTCAATCTGACGCTCGAAGCCACGGATTCTTCCGTCAGCATCCGATAAGCCTGGGAAAGCCCATGTCCTCACAGTCTTTGAATAACACCGAGAATACCACCTCCTCTGGCATCTGTCCCCAGTGCGGTTCTGAAAACAGGGAGCGGAGCAGATTCTGCGGCCATTGCGGAACTGCTCTGGTCAGATACTGCGCCGAATGCGGTGCTAGAATCCCCATTAGTGTAGCCTTCTGTGAACGGTGCGGCAGTGACCACGACCGCACCATGGTTTCAGGCGAACGTTGCCAGCAGTGCGGTTTTCAAAACGACGAGCACGCCGAATTCTGCACACACTGTGGCGCTCGCCTGCTCATAGAGTGCCCCCAGTGCGGCGCAATGGCCAGAGCGAGATTCAACTTCTGTGCTGCTTGTGGGTTCGACTACTCGGCATTTGTGACCCAAAAAGTGATCGAGAAGCTTAAGGGGCATAGGGCAGAAGAGGCAGAAGAGAAGGAACCAGCCCGAGCCAGGGGTCTTAGCTCTGGCATCATGATCGCTCTAATTATCTTCAGTCTCATTATCGCTATCTACATCCTGCGGCAGATATAGGCGGGCTTATATAGCGATTGGGTGCAAGCCCCAACATATAGGGGGGGAATGAAGGACGAGGGGACACCCCTCGCGCTCCCCGGGCTGTTGCTGCGCAACGCCATTGCAAAAGGGCTGGGGCTACGGTACAATTCTTCTGGCGAGGGAAGACGATGGTAGAAGTACTGAAGTGCCCAGGCTGTGGCACCCCAACATTGGAGATGAAGGAAAGCGGCGATCTCCTCTGTACCTCCTGCGGCTCCACATATGTGTTTTCTCCCAGCCAAGCCGATTTCCTGCTATGCCCCCGATGCGGGTTTCGCAATGAACGAGAAGCCAGCGTCTGTAACGAATGCGGAGCTGAACTCGCCAAATACTGTCCCGGATGTGGGGCCAGACTGGAGTTGCAGATGCGCTTCTGCGATCAGTGTGGAGCCAGTTATGAGGGCCTGTCCTCACCGGATGGGGACTGTCAATGGTGCGGTTATGAGAACGTAGAAGAAGCCAGGTCCTGTGACAAGTGTGGCGCTCGCCTCATCATAGCCTGTCCCAGTTGCCAGGCGGAAATGAAGGCCGGTCTCGATTTCTGCAGAGTCTGTGGCTTGGATTACGCAACACTGCTGGAAGGCGAAGGGGAGGAAGATTAACGATCCACTGAGCCTGGAGCAAGACACAGAGGACGTGCCGGGGGCACGGAAAACCAGATGCCCGTATTGTGATGCTGCGGTGGGTAGTGACGATCACTCTTGTGGCGAATGCGGAAAGCGACTACCTACCGCTTCCATAGGAGGGCATAGAATAGCGATGCCGGTCATCGGCGGTATCGTGGCCTTGGTCATAGTCGGCTGCATAATCCTGGGAGCAGTGACACTCGTCCTTGGCGGTGGGGTCTTGCCCCTCTCTTCCCAAATCTCCCCAACACCATTTCTGCTGACTCCGAGCTTGATATCTCCCACCGCCACAACCGGACCCATGGTTGGAGCGGATCCCTATGAGCCCGACGATAGCATTGCCCAAGCCGAGTCGATAACTGCCGACGGCACCCTCCAGACCCATAACCTCCACGTGGAAGGCGATCGGGACTATGTGTCAGTTATCGCCGAGGCGGGCACGGGCTACAGTATCGAGACGCTGAACCTGGGCAGCGATATAGATACCATCATCTATCTTTACGACAGCCAGGAGAACGAGCTGGCCCGCGATGACGATAGCGCCGAGGCAACATGGGCTTCACGCATCCTATGGATCGCACCCAGCAGCGGAACCTACTATGTGATGGTCAGGGATCTGGGCGAGGACTCCGCCGGCGCCGATGTGACATATAGCCTCCGCGTGAAGGCCGAGGGCGTAATCCAAGGTGACCGATACGAGCCCGACGATAGCATCGCTCAGGCCAAGCCGGTAGACACAGACGGCACTCATCAAACACACAGCTTCCATACCTCCACCGATGTGGATTATGTCTCCTTCAGCGCTGAGCAAGGGATCTTGTACACGATCGAGACGGGAAACTTGCTAGGCGGCTGCGACACGACGATATACCTGTATGACGAGGAAGGCGAGGAGTTGGAATACGATGATGATGCAGGGGAGGTATACGCCTCCCGCATAGTCTGGAGCGCCCCCGTCACCGCCACCTACTACGTCAAGATCGAAGAGTTTACCGCTAAGGCCGGTTCCGACGTTAGATACGAGATTTGGATATCACGCTCCCAAACATCCGGCAGGTGACGACCGATATCCGATGCGAGCTTGTGAATCTTTCGAGGAGTTCGCGCCAGACCCTTCGACGGGCGCCAATTGACCTTCAGACCACAAGCTCCCACTAGCTTATCGAGCGGGTCATGATGGCTTAACTACAAGCCATTGCCCCTATAGGCGTTGATCTCAAAACCTAATACGCTCGAGCAAAGTAGACCCGTTCCACTGCCTCCTCACCACAATAGATGCACTTTCCCGTACCGGTCTCCTGGTCGAACGGTATGCAGCGGGTGGTTGCCTGTGTCTCCTCCTGGATGTTCGCCTCACACTCCGCGTTGCCGCACCACCAGGTATATGCCCATCCATCGCGTACAATCTCCCTGAACTCCTCATAGTCCTTGGGCTCGTGGATATTCGAATCACGAAAGGCTAGGGCTTGATCATAGAGCGATTTCTGGATTTCACTGAGTAACTCATTCGCTCTCTCAACCACCTGATCCCGGGCTATCACAAATCTCCCGGCACCAGCCGGGGCATCGCGTCTCGCGCACGTCAGCTTTCCTTCAGCGACCTCACGAGGCCCCACCTCGATACGCAGCGGCACACCCCGCATCTCCCATTCATTGAATTTCCATCCCGGGGTGTACTCCTCTCGATCGTCAACCGTGATTCGTATTTCTGCATCCCTCAATCTGCCGGCTAGCTCGCTGACACCTTCCATAACGGCACGTTTTTCGCTGGCATCCTTGTGAATCGGGATAATCACCATCTGGATGGGAGCAACCACCGGGGGTAGTCGCAGACCTTGGTCATCACCATGAACCATGATGATCGCTCCCACCATGCGCGTGCTCACGCCCCAACTTGTGCCCCAGCAATATTGGATGTCGTTGTTTTGATCAAGATACGTGACATCGAAAGCCTTGGCGAAACTCTGGCCTAGATTGTGAGAGGTACCGGATTGAAGAGCCCGCTTGTCGCCCATCATGGCCTCGATAGAATAGCTAACCATGGCCCCAGGAAAGGTCTCGGATTTCGATTTCCGGCCGCGAACGACGGGGATCGCAGCATCGTTGACAGCGAAATCGGTATACACGTCCAACATGCGTTGGGCCTCTTCTTCGGCCTCCTCGTAGGTTGCATGGACCGTGTGACCCTCTTGCCACAAGAACTCCAGAGTGCGTAGGAAGAGCTTAGTACGTAGCTCCCAGCGCACCACGTTGGCCCACTGATTAATAAGTATCGGAAGATCTCGATACGACTGAACCCATTGAGCATACATGTGGCCGATAATAGTCTCCGAAGTCGGCCGCACTACCAAGGGCTCCTCCAATTCCTTCCCCCCTCCATGTGTAACCACAGCAACCTGCGGAGCAAACCCATCGACGTGTTCTGCTTCCTTCTCGAGAAAACTCATAGGAATGAAAAGCGGAAAATAAGCATTGACGTGCCCCGTTTCCTTGAAGCGACGATCTAGTCCACTTTTGATCGCTTCCCAAAGCTCATAGCCGTAGGGCTTGATGACCATGCAGCCACGCACGGG
>JBFFDV010000257.1:0-3856 GCA_041559215.1 Anaerolineae bacterium
AACCATACCAGGAATGCCATCCTGGAGAGAAGTGCTATTCTCTCTCGCAAAGCTCACGAACTCGAATTGCAGAGCAGCGGTGTGCGTATCATTAACCCCGCCGTGAGACCAGAGGTAGCCAGTCCCAGCCCGTGGTTGAACGTGATCGTGGCTGGGGTATTGGGCCTATTCGTAGGGGTCATGCTGGCCTTTGGTTTAGAATACTTGCGAAGACCCGACGCCTCAAGTTCCGAACGGTGAGGCAAGATTGTCGAGACTTGCACGCTACCTGTCTCGCTGTAGAGACACTGCCTGGCGAGGCCTAAGAGGCCAGCCATTGGCAATCGCTATATTGATCGCTCATCTTGCTCTGGGCGCCTTGTACAGCGTTGCTGTCCCCATGTGGGAGGCGAGCGACGAGACCGGACATTTCGCTCTTGTGAAGTACCTGGCCGGTCATAGAAGATTTCCTCCCCCCGGCCAGGGTGTTACCGAATGGTATGATGAATCTCACCAGCCACCCCTCTACTACATCCTCGCTGCCATTGCCACCTTCTGGATAGACACCAATGATGGGCTGGAACCGGAGATAAACCGCCACGCCTTCACCGGAAAGGGCATGGGCGGAGTCAACATGGCTGTTCACTCTGACCGGGAAGCTTTTCCCTATCGAGGAACGGCCTTGGCCATGCATGTGGCGCGCCTGGTATCAGTACTGATCAGCACAGCGGTGGTGGCCGTGACTTACCTCATCGGTCGTCTTCTCTTTCCCCAGAGCGAGGCGATAGCTGTCGGGGCCATGGCGCTCAACGCCTTCTGGCCGCAGTTCCTATTTCTCGGCAGTGTGGTCACCAACGATATTCTGGTCGTCCTAGTCTCCTCTTTGGTCATCTTCTTTCTGCTCAGGATCGCCTATGGGCGACGAAGTATTGCGGATTTTATGGGGCTGGGGGCTTCCCTGGTAGCAGCCTTGGTGACAAAGATGAGTGCCTGGATCATCGTTCCGTTCGCGCTTGGGGTTTTGATTCTCATAGGCATAAGAAGGCTGTCGGCGCGAGCTCGCTGGTGGTTTCTACCACTGATTTGGATCTGTTGTGCCAGTGCTTGGTGGTTTCTGCGCGGCGTATCCCTCTCCGAAGATTGGCTCGCTGGAATCCGCTATGGGAGCCTGATCAGAGATGCTTTCACCTTCATTCAGCATCCGCTACGCCAAGCGATACGATGGCATTGGGAAATACTGCCCTATGCCCTTCGATATTGCTCCCGGACTATCTGGGCTTCCTTCGGCTGGGATAACATTGGGGTCGAGGGGTGGGTCTATCAGGTTTTCATACTGTTGTGTCTCGCCAGCGCCCCAGGGTTGATCGTATTCATGGCCAGAAGACGCAAATATAGTAGAAGATTTGGAGTGGCGATACTCTTGCTTGGAGTACTTTCCCTCTTTACAGTGCCAGTCTACAAGAGCTTACTCGACGGCGATCGTGTGCTATTTGGTAGAATCGTTGCCTCGACTATTCCTATTCTAAGCCTTCTCCTATTCCTCGGCCTCAGTCAACTGATACCTCAAAGACATACCAAGCTGCTGGCCGTGGTTGTGGGCGGGGGCCTATGTGCCCTGGCACTCTCTATCCCCTTTCGATATATCGTTCCTGCCTATGCGAGACCACCCATCCTGTCAGCAGCCGACATTCAGGACATGGAACATCCCCTGCAGGTCAACTTTGCCGACAAGGTCGAGTTGCTGGGATACGATATAGATCCTGAGCAGGCCACGGTCAGGGAAGCCATCGTCGTGACTTTGTACTGGCGAGCGCTGAGCGAGATGGAAGAGAATTACACCGTAGGGGTCCATCTTGTGGGGCCCGAGTATACATCGTTTGGTGGACGGGACAGCTATCCCGCTCGTGGTAATTATGCTACTTCGCTGTGGAGGGAGGGAGATATCGTACGAGACACCTATTGGCTGCGCATTCCCCGGGATTTTCCAACCCCTAGTACGGGACAGGTTGAGGTCACCCTCTATCTTCATTCCACGGGCGAACGTCTGGCAATCGTCAGCCCTCAGGGAGCCATGGAGGGGGGTGGTGTTCTGCTTGGTCCCATTACAGTGGTGGCTCAAGAGCCGCCTCAGTATTCGATTCAGTATCCTCTGCACTATACCCTGGGAGACGCGCTGGCTCTGGTCGGCTACGATATGCCAGATGTGATGGGCGCTACGTTGCCTGTGACCCTCTATTGGCAAGGATTGACCAACATAGAGGAAGACTATACGGTCTTTGTCCATGTCTTCGACGAGCAGGGGAATTTGTTGGGGCAAGATGATCGCCAGCCTCGTGACGGCCGCTACCCGACGAGCGTATGGGCAGAGGGGCGGATCGTTGAAGACAGACATTACGTCAACATCTCTCGTGGGGTCCCGCCTGGGCGCCATCGTTTGAGGGTCGTGATGGGGCTGTACCTGTTAGAGACGCTGGAACGCCTGCCCGTTTTGGCTGCAGATGGAACCCGCGTGCGCCACGACGAGATAGTCATTCTCCACGATCCACAAATGGTCGGTGAACACCATCTATACATACCCCTGACTCACAAGGAGTAGCCACCGGGATTGGCGTTGCCAGGCATCATCTTTCCCAAAGTCTCCATCGCTGTTCCCGGTTGACACCAGAGTAGCAGTAAACTATATTTAGAATAGTGGTCAAGGTGTGCCTGGGAGGTTGAGATAGTGAAGCCGGGCTTGGTCAGCATTGTAATACCAGTGTTCAATGAAGAGGAGGCCATTGGGGATGATTTGGACCTGATCATCGAGACGATGGAGGCCACCGACTACGATTATGAGATCATCGTCGTTGATGACGGTTCGATGGACGGGAGCGCCGACATAGTACGCGAGCGAAGCAGAGTCCAGTTGCTGCAGCACCCCTATAACAGGGGTACAGGGGCTGCTCGCACCACAGGGATCAAACATGCCAGAGGCGATGTAATAGTGATGACTGACGGCGATGGAACTTATCCCAATCAGGACATCCCCGGACTTTTGGACTATATGGACCAATATGACATGGTGGTTGGAGCCAGGCGTCGCGAAAGGGGCAGGGCCAAATGGCTGCGCGCTCCGACAAAACACTTTATCCGGCTTCTTGCTTCGTACCTGGTGGGGATGAGGATTCCTGATCTTAATTCAGGATTCCGCGCCTTTGGAAGGGACACAGCCTTGAGGTTTCTGAACATTCTGCCTACCACCCACTCCTGGGTGGGTACTATTACGTTGGCTTTTCTGAGTAGTGGCTACATGGTCAAGTTCCTCCCTATTGATTACTATGAGAGGAGAGGTAAGTCCACATTTCATCCTGTGGCCGATACTTACAACTATCTTACCTTGGTCGTGCGGACGATCACGTATTTTAACCCGCTGAAGGTCTTTCTGCCGGTAAGCCTGATTATCTTCGGGTTGGGCATGGGAAAAACGATCTACGACCTCTTCTTCCGCCTTCGAATTCCTGAATCTGATGTCATTATGGTGGTGGTCGCCGTACTCATCGGCTCGATGGGTTTGTTAGCCGATCTAATAGTTGCGCAGCATAGGACAGGGTAGGCGATCAAGTCTTGCAAGGTAGCCATAGGGGATCCCTTCCTGTGAAAGTCTGGCAGAAGATATTTGGGCCCCCGTTTGCTCTCGTGTAGCCTATAGTTCAACCATTGTACGCCGAACGGAGACCGTGGCAGGTAGTGTGGCATTTCTTGCACAAGGAGGAAGGAGAACGTGAGGACCAAGCGGAAAGGGAGGCCCGACGACATATCTTTGTAGTGGCCTACAGGTCCCTAATACGCCTTTTTCAGAAGAAGGGCTTCGTGATCGAGAAGGTCCCCGGGTTCGGCT
>JBFFDV010000258.1:0-3834 GCA_041559215.1 Anaerolineae bacterium
ACGGCGATGCCTGGCTCGACCTCTACGGAGACAGCGTGTACGCCCTGCGCCTGGGCGGCGAAGGGATATTCGCCGCGCGGATAGAAGAGTGCCCGCAGCACTTCTGGCTGGTCAAGCACAGGATGCATCATGTCATACCCTTGTCCCGATGGGATCGCGAATCACGCCAGACCTGTCAGATCAGAAGCTGAGAAGAGACCCAAACTGCTCTTCGTGGGTGGCCTCGTAGGGGCCCACAACCGCCAGATTCAGCTTGTCCTCCAGAAACAACCTTTGAGCCGCCCTTTGCACGTCTTCGGCGGTTACGGCGTCTATTGCCTCCAGCACCTCGTCCACCGATAATACTCTCTCTTCCAGGAGTTCCTGCCGGCCAACCCAGGCGGCCACGGCGAAGGAATCCTCCATTTGCAACATTAAACGTCCCTTAACGAACTCCTTCGCTTTTTTCAGCTCTTCCTCGGATACGGGTTCCTGCCTGGCCCTATCCAACTCGGCCAGAATAGCGTTGAGGGCCTGTTCGATCTGCTGGACATCCACTCCCGCATAGACCCCCATCAACCCCGTATCTCGCAGCAGAGAGGCGTAGGAATAAACCGAATAGGCCAGTCCACGCTTCTCCCGAACCTCCAGGAAAAGCCGGGAGCTCATTCCCTGTCCCAGTATGGTATTGAGCAGACTGACGTTATATCTGTCATCATCGAAGAGGGATACGCCAGGAAGAACCAGACATAGATGAGCCTGTTGCGAGGGCTTATGTTCCAGCTTCACTCTGGCGGCCTGTTGCTCCTCCTCCATAGGCAAGTAAGAGCCGCGCTCCTTCTTCTCCCAACCGGCGAGTTGGGCCCCAATCTCGTTTACGGCGTCGTCACGCTCGATGTTGCCTGCTACGGCGAGCACGGTGTTGCCTGGCTGATAATGATGCTTCACGTAACCCAACATCATCTCCCTGGTCATCCCGCTGACGCTCTCCTTGGTGCCGGCCTGGTCTCGACCCAGAGGGTGGTCCGGCCATATCAGCTCAGCTGCCAATTGGTGTACCCAGTCCGCGGGGTGGTCCAGGGTCATATTGATCTCCTCGATCACCACCCCGCGCTCCTTCTCCAGTTCCCGTCCATCCAGTTTGGAGTTTAGGAGCATGTCGGCCAGAACATCAAGAGCGATAGGGAAGTGATGCTGCGCCACTTTTGCCCAGTAGGTGGTCAACTCCCTGCCAGTGCTGGCGTTGAAAAAGCCACCTATGCCCTCGATGGCTAGGGCGATGTCCTTGGCCGCCGGCCTCTTCGTCGTACCTTTGAAAAGCATATGTTCTAAGAAATGGGTGATCCCGTTCTCCTCTTCGATTTCGTACCGCGAGCCGACGCCGATGAAGAACCCCACACTCACCGAGCGGGTATGGGGCATGGTCGAGGTCAAGATGCGCAATCCATTATCCAACACAGTCTTCTGATACACTTTTACTCCTTTTTTTCGACAGAGCGCTTGTTATGGTAGACTCGAACCCCGGGTACCTTCATGATCGCTCCCCCAGGGGCCGATCTCATAGCAATTATATCATAAATGCCCCCTGTTGACATCCCGATGCACTGAGATTATATTATATGTTCGGAGGCGGATATGGCTCACGAGGTAGAGCGGCCCACCTATGAGGTCGTAGGCCCCTTGGAGCGGTTCGACGAGCGAGACAACGTTTTTTCCCGCGAGGCGTTGGTGCCAGGGAGCCCTGAGGAGAGGGAGTATCACGCGCGGCATCCAGAGTTGGTGGAGATCGATCGCCGCTTGGCCCGTTTCATCGAGGAGAAGATTGATAGCCCTCCAGAGGTGCCGGAAGACCCGCTGAACGAGGCTTTCTACGACACCACCTTCGGCTCCGTCGCCCCGCTGGCGCAGCCTGATGCGGTTGATGGACCTGTTGACTCCTATCGGGTAGAGGTGGATCCAGTGGAGATGTCTCGCCGCATCAAGGCCATCGCCAGACATCTGGGAGCATCCCAAGTGCGCATCGGCCCCCTCCATCCAGCCTGGGTATACACCCATCGGGGCACCCGCCCCTTCTTCCAGGACTATCGATCCAATCCGCCACTTTTCACCGGGGTGCCCGAGGGATATCAAGGTCTGAAATATGGTGATCCGATAGAGATCAACCACCGTTATGCCATCAGCATGGCCTTCCCCCAGGACCCTCGTCTGATTCGCACGACCCCGTCGCTGGCGAGTGATTTCGAGACTGGGCGGGTGTATGCCGCCAGCGCCCTGGTCGCAGTGGAACTGGGTAAATACATCCGGGCCCTGGGGTACCCGGCGCGAGCCCACCACCTGAGAAACTATGGCGTGTTGCTGGTCCCAGTGGCAGTGGACGCCGGGCTGGGGGAGATCGCGCGCTGTGGCTATGTGATAAATAAGGAACTGGGAGCCAACTTCCGACTGGTCTGCGTCACCACCGATCTTCCCCTGTCAGTCGACAAACCGGTAGACCTGGGAGTGCAGGATTTCTGCGAGAAGTGCTTGAAATGCGCCGACAACTGCCCGCCACGAGCGATCCCCTCAGGCGAAAAGGTCGAGGTAAGAGGGGTTAAGAAATGGAAAGTGGACGCGGAGAGATGCCTTCTCTACTGGGGCAATCAGGGAGCGGCCTGCGCCATTTGCCAGGTTGTCTGCCCCTGGAGCAAGCCCCCCACGCTGTTCCACAAATTCGCGGCCGAGATCGCCACCCGCGTCCCGCAGGCCAGGCGGTTCATGGTCAAGGCCGATGACTGGGTATACGGCGCAGAATTCAAGCTTGCGCCTTTCCCCGACTGGCTGAGATAAGAATGAGACATATGCGCAAACATTCACGTCGCCGCGTGTCAACAGGCTCCCCTTATGAGCCGCGCCTGGGCATCTCGCGTGCGGTTCGTTCAGGACGTATTGTCGCCGTGGCAGGTACTGCTCCGTTGGGCCCGGACGGCCAGACGGTGGCCCATGGAGACGCAGCCGCGCAGGCGCGGCGCTGCCTGGAGATAATCCGTGAGGCCCTGGACAAACTGGGGGCGAATCTCTCAGACGTGATTCGAACCCGCATCCTGCTGACGCGCATCGAAGATTGGGAAAGCGTAGCGCGAGTGCATGGGGAATTCTTCGGGGAGATCAGACCAGTGACTACGGTAATGCAGATAAGCAGGTTTGTCGATCCCGATTGGCTAGTGGAAATAGAAGCCGACGCGATAGTTGAAGAGTAGAGTGCTCGCGGGTTTGCCCGCACGACCTGTGCCAGGACACGACAAGGAGATACGCACCATGACCAGCAAGGATTACTTCGATGAGGTTGCCCAACAGTGGGACAGTATGCGGGAGGTCTTCTTCTCCGAGGCGGTGAGGGAGAAGGCGATCTCAGTTGCTGGTGTGCAGCCCGGCAGGTTAGCTGCCGATATCGGAGCTGGGTCGGGGTTCATCACTGAAGGGCTGATCCAGAAGGGTCTGAGAGTCATCGCTGTTGACCAGTCCGAGGCGATGCTGGCGCAGATGAGGAAGAAATTCGCCGACTCTGACGATATCGAGTACCGTGTGGGAGAGGCCGAGATCTTGCCCATTGAAGATCAGACTGTCGATTACGTGTTCGCGAACATGTATCTACACCATGTGGAATCGCCTCCGCAAGCGATAGGGGAGATGGTGCGAATCCTGAATCCAGGGGGCAAACTGGTGATCACGGATTTGGACGAGCACACCTTCGACTTTCTAAGAACCGAACAGCACGACCGCTGGCTCGGTTTCAAGCGCGAGGACGTCCAGGGGTGGTTCATCGAGGCGGGGTTGCGTCAGGTGGGGACGGACTGCGTAGGCGAGGATTGCTGCGCC
>JBFFDV010000259.1:0-3821 GCA_041559215.1 Anaerolineae bacterium
ACGTAGGACACCGCCCGGCCATGATTGCCGGTGGAGACGGTGACTACCCCTCGTGCTCTCTCCTCCGGCGTCAAGGTGAGCATCTTGTTGGCGGCCCCCCTGATCTTGAAAGAGCCGGTCTCTTGCAGATTCTCCAGCTTGAGATAGACAGACGGGCCAACCCGCTCCGTCAGCAGTGAGCAACCGACCAGAGGCGTCTTGCTGGCGAGGGATGCGATCCTCTGCCTGGCTAGATGGATATCCTGCGCTGTCACATCGCCGCTTGGCATCAAAGTCTCCCGTCTGGGGTGTCTAGGATGACGGTCATCCCTGCAGTTCGACGATCAACTCGTGGATGCGATCGAGCCCCGCGCGGAGGTAGTCCGGCGGCAGCCCGAAGCTTATGCGGAGGTAATGGTCCATGGCAAAGTGGTCACCAGGAGCAATGAACACACTCTTCTCGTGGATCAAACGCTCCACCAATTGGGTCGAGTTGATGTCGAGGTGATAACGGACGTAGGCGATGGCCGCGGCCTGCGGTGGAACCAGACTGAAAACGCCCTCGTGGCTCTCCAGCCAGCCGTCAAGGATGGGGAAGCCCCGGCGGATGTAATCACGCCCTCGCTGGATCAGGCGCGGACGCACCTGGGGCGACAGAGCGATGGCCGCCAGCTTGTTGGCCAGCATGGTGGCCCCGATGATGATGTAATCGTGGCGGGCCCAGATCTCCTCGACGGTGTCCACCGGCGCCACCACCCAACCGAGGCGGAGCCCCGGGAGACCGTAGGCTTTGCTCAGGCTGTTCATGGCCAGCACTTTGTCGTATCGCCCCCAGAAAGACGGGGTCTGGGTATCGGTCAGCCTTTCCGCGCCGCTATAGACTTCGTCTGCCAGCAGCCAGGCGCCAACCCGCTCAGCCGTGGCCACGATGGCGTCCATCTCCTCCTCGGTGAGAATGTAACCCGTGGGGTTATCCGGGTTGCAGACGGCGATCATCTTTGTCCTCTCCGAGACGACGTGGTTCAGCTCATCGAGGTCCGGAGCCCAGCCGAGGTCCTCCCGCAGGTGAAAGGCTTTGACCTGCATGCCGAAGTTCTGTGCGGCGCCCCAGATCTGCATGTAGTTGGGCAGCATAACCACTATCTCGTCGCCTGGCGCCAGCAGGGCCTCAAGAGTGATGAAGTTGGCCTCGGCGCAGCCGACAGTGACCAGGACGTTGTCAGGTGTCGCGCCGGGATAGAGGGCGGCGATGTGCTCCCGCAGTTCGATGATGCCGTTGGCCTGGGGGTAGTTCAACCCGGTGGTCAGTAGATCCTCGATCAGCGCTGGGTCATCCACCAGTTCGCGGACGGTGATGGGATGAACGCCGCTCTCCGATAGGTTGTACTCGACGACGTTCTCCCATTTGGACATCATCCGTTCCATGTCAAAGGGCTGAAATGTAGTCATCTGCTTCTTTCCTCTCTCTTGCTATCTGAGTTTCGCCAGTAGTTGGTTCCTGAGAGTCTTATTATTTGCTCCGCCGTTGGTCGGACGGGACAAGGGAGGGTGATTTGGCCTCTGCCTACCATCTTACAGCCAGTGGCTTGTTCCCCATACCTTTGTGGTGAGCGTGTCTGTCCTGGGGCTGCCGAAGGATCGAAGCGCCAGGCCTCTCCGGTCAAGGGTTTGAGGATGGCCCGGGGTGAGTATGGCGCCAAGAACCTTGATAAATGCAGGCACATTATCAGAATTCCTAGTGAGTCCGTGGGGGCACAGCGCACTGGACTCCAGGATTTTCGATAATCTACCCACCTCTGAACCATTGGATTGCCAATTCATTGGCGGCACAGTCTCCTATGCTGCGGCGGGATCGGCAATCCCGCCGCCCGTTGGATTACAAATCCAACGGCAGCATAAACCTGTCGGCCCCTGAACCCCTGAGGGGGGAGTGCGTTTGGGGGCGTTTGGCTAGCTTCCCTCGATGGTAGGCCTCCCTCTAAGTACCTATCCGGAAACTGGTAGCATAGCCCCTTGTGGGCGGCTTTTACGGGCACAAGGCCCTAGGCTACAGACTTTTCGGATAGGCTCTAAGTTCCCCTTCCTGGGGGGGAGGGTGGTTCAAGCTCTTGCCCTGAATGCTCCGGTTGATGTCTTCCGAAGATTTGCTGAATCGGACTAAGCGTTGGCAGCCTATTCGACTTCCGTGACCTCCTCGAGGATGTTGATGTTCCGTTTCTCCAGCTCCGCCATGAAGGTGTCGTAGACTTCCCCCTTTATGCAGTCCTCGGGGGGCACGATGCCTTTCTCTCCTATCTCGCCTGAGGCTATCAGTCTCGCGACTATTGAGCATGGGAATCCCGTTACTCTGGCCATGGAGGAGATACCTGTCTGCGTGTCCGCCTCCTCCCACATGTAGTAGTCTATCCTTGTTTTCTTTCCGTCCCGAGTCCCGGTCACCGTGTTCCACATCACGCAGACGTCGGTCTCACCCTCGAGGGGCTGAAGCCTGGGCGTTATCAGGGACAACAGAAACTCACGAGGAATTATCTCCACATCTCCGAACTCCACCGGCTCGAGATCGAGCAGGCCCACGTCCTTCAAGGTGTCTATACCCTCAAAATGGCCAGGCCAGCGCACAGTCTTCTCGGCAAACTCCTTAAGCTTTGGTCTGGAGAAGATGAAGCTGGGCATGCCGGGCGTTACGGCACACAGCAACTCTTCATCTTTGCCAAATTTGGTGAACTTGAAACGCTCGCGATCGGTCAGAGCATCCACTTCCACGATCTTGCCGTCCTTGATGACGTTCAGCTTGACCATGTACTCCCTCAAGACATGCTCGAAGGCCCAGGTGATCATGTACCTCAGCGGATGGTTCTGGGCCGCTTCCTTGGAGGGGATACCTCCCACCCTTGCCACCGCCGTCTCGGCCTTGTCGAGCTTCCTGATCCCTTCGCCGACGGTGACGTTGCTCAGGCCAGGGGCAAAGCCCAGCCCATCAACGAAGGTCACGCCGTTTTTCAGCGCTGTCTCATGGAGCCAGTCCCCGTAATCGTTTAGAGCCATGCCCTTGGGCAGTTGCAAACCCTCGGTCTCGTAGGCATCGGGCCTCCTGTGGTACTCCTCCAGCATGTCAATGACGTGCAGGCCACCTTCGACTGCGCTCTGGACGAGGCTATAGCTTGTTCGTCTATCGGGTAGCGCAATGATGCCGACGTCATATAACCGCATCAGCTTCTTAGTCTCGTCTGTGTTGAGGATGTCGAGCGGTTGAGGTATCACCTTATCGCTACCTACCCACTCTTTTGTCCTCTCCAGGGCCTCTTTCCGTCTGCCCACGATGCCTATTGCCTTGACTTGGCCATCCTTCGCCAGGTCCCAGGCGACTGCGCGACCGATGGCGCCTGAACCTCCAAAGACTAGAACTTTCACTCTGTTTACCTCCTGTTGATTTTCTCTCGTCGCCGCGCGGCCGTGAGCCACCCGCCGATGCTTGGCTACTCTCGAGTTGAGCCAAAGCCAATTATAGCTTATCGCGGTTCCTATCTCAAATCGGACATTCAATGCCCCGGCCTCCACCGTTGCGCTGTGCCCCAGCTATTGGGGGAAGAGGTAAGATATGCGCCGCTCACCACGTCTAATAGTGACAGCAAGAAGGAGGTCTATTATGCGTTTTGTTGCTTGGCTTGGCCTTTTGGCCTTGATTCTTACTGCGTGTGCGCCGTTGGTCTCTACACCAACGCCGACTGCTGCTGTACCTACCACGACGCCTTCGGGGTCCGGCACAGGCTCAAGAGCTCTGCTGCCTGAGGAGTCTCCGCCCTCCGGAGTAGAGAGGGAGTTCAGCACGGACTTCAGCAGGC
>JBFFDV010000260.1:0-3805 GCA_041559215.1 Anaerolineae bacterium
GCCATGAGAAAGGCCCACTTGAGGCCGAGAGTATCTCTCAAACTATGCTTCGTGCAGGCCCCTTTATGAGTGATCGGTCAGGGTCCGCAGGAGCTCTTCAGGGATTGCCCAGGCTCTTCACACTTCCAGCGCCGGTAATCTCCTTTCTGACTTTTGGCGTGCCATAATATGACACGCTGCCAAGACCCCGGATGGTTGCATCCAGCTCTTCCACCGCCCAGACAGTGGCGCTCCCAAGGCCCGTGAGCGTTGCCTTTGCCTTTTGACTCTCCAGTTTGGGGGCGTCATAGCTCCCTGCGCCGCTTAGGGTGACCGTTTGCTCTGCCACCCGGCCTGCCACGCTGATCTTGCCTGCGCCGGGCAGATCCACTTCTAACCGTTGGGCGTCGAGCGACTCAATGTTTACGTCGCCGGCCCCGCTTAATTTCAGCGCCAGGCGATCGGTTTCAATTTTGGCGACCCTTACGGCAGCAGCGCCCGAGACCTCCAGGCCAGTGAGCTGTCTCACCGTCAGACTGTATCTGATCCGCTTTCTGGTGAAACCGGTGGCGAGGGCGTCGCCGAGCTTGTCCAGCCAGCTCCCGCGTGAGCCGATGACGAGTTTGCCGTCCTTTACTTCCGTCTCGAGCCTGGATAGGATATCCTGACGGGCCTCAATCGTTAGCGACTCCTCTTCGCCTTGCGTGATGACCAGTTCGCCGAATTCTCTCAGGGCAACCCGGTCAAAGCCGCTAACCTCTCGTGTCTCAGTGAGGACATCACTAGTGCTCATTTTAGTTTCTCCTTGTCTTTATCTGCTATCGGACACAAAGTGTCCGCCTTGGCCTGTATGCCCGGTATCACCAACTGCGGCACAGGCAACCGCAAGTTAGGTGCACCCCCAGAGATCCCTAGCACAGCGGATATCAATATTCGCCCGCTATCGGGGCAACGGTTTGCGGCGAAATTGGTCCACTCTGACACATGACGCTGAGGAAACTCCAGGCGAAAACCGCTGTGAAGAAATATGGATCTAAGGTTCGATAGACACCTCCTTTATCTGAGCCCCGGTTAACAGTTGGAAAGCTCGCCAACCGGGCCGGCGGAGAGGGCGTGGAATCTGATTACTTGGCTTGTTCGCCCCCTGCCAGATCATCAGCGCCGGTCGGGCTTAGGAAGCTTGGGAATCAACCAGGACAGAAAGGCATCGTCGCTGCGGGTCTGCATCAGGACCTTCCCAGGGCCGGTCAGGTCAACTACCAGGCCCTCCCCACTGAACAGGGTGGACTTCATGCCCGCTATCGTCCTCACGTGGAAGCCCATGCCCTCTGTGAAAGCCACCAAGTGACCTGTGTCCACGGTCTGAGTCTCGCCGGCGCCCAACACCATTTCGTGGATGGCGCCATAGCTCGAGACGACCAGAGTCCCCGTGCCACTGCACTTCAGCATGATCAGACCCTCGCTGGCGAAGAACGTCTGGGCACCGCTCCACTTGGTGTCAACTGTGACCTCCTGCGACGAGGCCACGTAGGAACCAGACTGCACCATCAAGCTGTCACCTCTCAACTCCAGCACCTGCAGGTCGCCGGGCAGAGCCGGCGCCAGGGTTACCACGCCGCCCTGGGCAGGGGCGCGGTAATCGTTCATGAAGAAGCTCTCTCCGCCCAGCATCGAACGCTTCAGGGCCCCTAAGAGCCCTCCCTTGACCTGCGTCTCGATGGTTATCCCGGGGCTCATGCTGACCATGGAGCCCGCTTCCACCTGAATGGACTCGCTAGGCTCCAGCTTGACCACGGCCAAGGAATAGGATGGACGATATTGGATATCTACTTGCATCTCTTCACCTCCTTAGTGTTGTTCTAGCTCCTCCCATAGCTGGGAGAGTTATGGTTGGCACGTCTGCCATCAAAGTTGTTAGTCCTCGCCTTCACACCCTTCAGTCCAATAGTGCTGATCATTCCTGTCCAGAGGCCCTGCGGGGCCTCTTTTCGTCTCCCCCCGACCGGCCCGATCAACCAATTTGGCCAACTGGCGATCAAACAGCGTGACCGCTAACAGATGGGATTACGGCGGCTTCCAAGCCTGTATAATCATAGGGCAGTGTACAGGGCCGTCATCAGCGCGGCACTTCGTGGGTCTCCTGTGAGACTCGCCACGATCTTGTTCATGGCATATGCCCAACTTAGGCTGGCAGAGTTCTTGGCGAAAGCTTCCTTAACCGCGGAGAAGCGCGGCTCACAATGACCATGAATGTCCACTGTATCTGACATGATTATACTCCTTTGTGCGGTATATGCGACTCACTCGGTTGAAAACCCCTGTTTCCAGTGGACTCGACAAACACGAACAAACTTCAAGACCCCAATAGACACCTCCTCTCCGCACTTTTTGCATATGCCCACCAGCACACCACGGAGAGCGCCTTGCTCCCTATCAAACGCATGGAGATGACCTTGTTGGAACAGGCTGGCTCATGATCTGTCAGGCCAGGAGACACTTCATGCTTACCTTACGTGTCAACCCCTCGCTCAGGTGCTTGGCAAGGTGGGGCCGTGGTACCAGTTCAGGTGGGGTCTGGGGTACAAATAGCTTGGTCGTCAGAAGGGTGTCCGATATCGTTGGTCCCTCGTCGGTGTTGACGAAACTGATTACGCGTCAAATCATCTGTCTCCTTCTGCAGTTGCCGGTCGCAGTCCGTAGCCAGCGATCACGCCAAGCACTACACCCCATGTCAGGTGACCGGGGATGGAGAAAGTAAGCATATCCGCTATTGGCACGTTGGTTATGATTGCGAATACTATGCAAAAAGGTATTGTCGCTATCCCGACCAGAACTCCCAGCCCCACACCCTTTCTAAAGGAATCTATGTGAAGAGCGTCAACCTTTAGCACGGCGGCGCCACAGACGATACCCAGGACCGTGCCAAATACAATGTGGATTATCGCTCCTATAGGAACGCCACGCCCAACCACTGACCCGATCAGGGCCAGGTAGGTATTCAGCGGCAGTCCCAGCATCGAGAACTCGACAATCATGACCAGGTCCATCACAAGCGTACCTACGATGCTTCCGAGCACCCCGGTTTTGATTTCTTTACTAAGCAGTATGGCTCGCAAGTCAAACCCCTCTTGTTGATTTAGCTTTTGTTCAGTGGTCATATCTTGTCTCTCCTCATTAGCCATAGGAAAAGGATAGGAAACTCGATTCCCTAACTGCTGATGTCTTGTTCTTCAGCACCTCCATTCCACATTATCCACCCCGTGGCTCGCGCCGAAACTTGCTTCTCACACGCACTGTGAAGGCTACTCGAAAGCAAACAGCCGGCCCCACCGGGATCGCTACCAGATTGAGGCCGGCTGCAGTACGTCCATCGCTTCTCCTTCCTCCTCGACTTGTGAACAGGGCCTAGCACATCCTTATGACATGCACCACGCATCTTCCGAAATAGGCTTCAATGTTGGCTACATACTATGACACACATCGAATAGAAGGTCAAGTATTTCCCGCATGTGCGATTCTCCACAGGCGCCGCCTGCTCCCCCTACGCCGGAGGGGCCTCCGCAGCTGCACGCCAGGGTTCTTCATCGCATCCATGGCCTTGGTTGTCGCTGACCGACTCGGCTCCCTCTGGATCCCTCCCTCAGGAGGATATGCCGCTTCAGCACAAACGGTCACCGGGAAGCGCTGGGCGCATGGTACGTGGCCTCTTGGCAGCTACCACGGTTGGACTTTCAGGAACAAGCAGACGACAGCTTTGCGGGGCACACCGGTGGGTGCTAGGCGGCTTCCCTCTCGGAAACCAAGTCCCGAAACCTCCGGCTAAACA
>JBFFDV010000261.1:0-3774 GCA_041559215.1 Anaerolineae bacterium
AAGCGACACCAGGAAGACCACGATCGCCACTACGAGCCTCGGTACGAACTCAACGCCTGCGATCAAGAGTTCCAACAGTTGCTGAAAGACCACTTCCATAGTACCTTCGCCTCCGCTTTCTCCACATGTGTTCCATATGCCGAAAACAGCCAAGTGCTATTCTAGCACATCGCACCCAACCAAGGCAAAGCAGTAGCCAGCAATGGCTTATGAGCGGCCCATCAGCCTGATATGCTTGACCATCCCCCAAACCTATGTCATAATCCCGGCTAAGGAACAGACAAGGTAAAGCAGAAACCGTCCGGCTGACAATGCTTATCAACACAGCCTGGCCTGAATCTTGGTGCTCCAGGTGATCCATGGTCTGCGAATTATGTGGACTTAGCGGGGAGAGTTGCGATGGAAAAGGATGTTGGAGAGATATTGATCACGACCGAGGACATTAGAGAGAAAACGACAGAATTGGCTCGCCAGATCACGGCAGACTACCAGGGCAGAGAGCTGCTTCTGGTCTGCATCCTGAAGGGAGGCTTGATGTTTCTAGCCGACTTGATGCGAGAAATATGTCTGCCTTTGGAGATAGACTTCATGGCTGTCTCCAGTTATGGAGCTAGTACTGAGTCCAGCGGCGTGGTGCGCATTCTCATGGACCTAGAGACGAACATCCTGGGGCGCAACGTACTCATCGTGGAGGATGTCATAGATACAGGTCGCACACTGAACTACATCACCCAAAACCTGCGTACACGCCAGCCCGCCAGCCTCAAGATATGCACACTGCTGAATAAGCCTGCTCGCAGGGTTCTGGATATTCCCATTGACTATGTGGGCTTTGAAATACCTGACAAGTTCGTTATCGGCTATGGGCTGGACTATGGCGAGATCTACCGCAACCTGCCCTTCGTGGGTGTGTTGAAGCCAGAAGCATATTCATGAAAGGCGACAACACTTGACCGATCGGTTGCATCGCTTCGTGAAAAGCACGGATTATACCCTGCGCAGGTTGGACAGGCCATCCATCGCCATCGCTGCCTTGGCGATGGGGGTCTTCGCTCAGGGTAGCCTGACTTGGTCCACACAACTGGTAACGGGCATCCTGATAGGCATCGGCGTCCTTCTCTTGGCCACAGCCATATTTGACAAGCGAGAAGGCAGTCACCATCCAGCTCGGAGGGTCACTAACATTGTACTGCTGTTTCTACTTGTCGGCGGTGGGCTGATCTTGAAGACCTTGACCTCCTTCAAAGCCGCGATTCCCCTCTATATCCTAGCTGTGGTCCTCTTCGTTCTCGCCCTCAGAACGCAAGATGAGCCGACTGAAAAAGCGTCAGAGCCATATACCAAGATGGAGCTCATCTTCCTATTCCTGATCATCGCTCTGGGGTTCAGCCTGCAAATCTACCGTGTGGAGCACATTCCGCCAGGATTTCACGGGGATGAAGGGGAATCGGGGATGCAAGCCCTAGCGCTACTGCATGGCGAGGTCGGTAGCCTAGTTTCGGTGGGATGGTATCACCTGCCGATGCTAGGCTTTGCCTGGCATGCCTTAAGCATGAGAATCTTTGGCGAGACAGTCTACGGTTTACGTATGGGCTCGGTGATGGTGGGCACCTTGACCTTCATCCCTTTCTATCTCCTAACCCGTCTGCTCTTCAATAAGAAAACCGCCCTGATCGCCACTTTCCTACTGGCAGTCTCCCACCCCTTCATCGCTCTCAACCGCCTTGGCATAAACTACACTCAGACCGCCCTCTTCGAAGTAACTACCTTCTACTTCCTCTTCCGAGGGCTTCGCTCGAGAAAATGGTGGGATTTCGCAGTGAGTGGTCTGTTCATGGGAGCAGGAATGTACCTGTACTATGCTTCGCGGCTGGTACCCTTCATCATCATCGCTTTCATGCTCTGCGCCGCCATTGCCGACAGGACGTTCCTGCGCACTCACTGGCGGGGGATAGGGGCCTTGTGGGTGGCTGCCATACTGATCTTCGCCCCCATGGGTCTATATTTCGTCCAGCACCCCTGGCATTTCATGTCCCGCACCAATTACGTTTTCGTCCTTGGAGACCGAGGCTGGATAGAAACACCATATCCTCGCTATAGCCCGGCGCTCACTCTTTTGTACCAAGCTGCTCGTGTGCTGCCTCTCTTCAACTATGGGGGAGATATGAGTGGGCAATACGGATATCGCGGCCCCTTGCTGGATTTCATCACATCCGTATTCTTCGTCTTAGGGTTGGGGTACGTTTTGACCAAAGGTCGTCGCGCGTACCATTTCTTCCTACTCATCTGGTTCTGGGCTACCTTGATCGTGGGCGGGATGCTGACCCTACCTGCTCCCTTCGTGCCTAGGCTAGCGGGGATGATCCCCGTCCTTTTCATCTTCGTCGCGATAGCCATAGAAAGGGTGTGGCACTTGTTTGCCCAGACCTGGGGAAGCGATAGAATCCCTAGGGCCATACTAGGCATGCTAATACTTGCGAATCTGAGCGCCGTCGCCTTCTTGAACTACGACGCCTATTTCAACCGATACGTGCACACCATTCAAGGGTGGGCTATGCGGGAGCCAGCCACCGCCATCGCCAGGTATATTAACTCTCTAGGTGATGACTATGATGTATATCTGCTGGGTGAACCCAAGCTCTACATCCGCCATGGCACGATCCGCTTCATCGCTCGTGATTTACGAGGGACGGATGTGCTGAATCCTGAACAGTACATACCGCTCACTCATAGCCAGGCGAAGAAGGCCGTCTACATCCTCCTGCCCTTTCATCTGCACCATCTAGGGAGCATGCAAGAGTATTACCCGCGAGGCATCGTGCGCCACTTCACCCGTGAGTCGGGAGAACTTTGGTTCACCACTTTCGAGGTCAGCGAACAGGATATCGTCGCCGCCAGGCTATCTTCCTCCTCGCCTTGAACCGGGTCTATAGTTTGTCCACTGCGGCTTGGATGCTGGCCAGGGCCTTCTTTATGTTCTCCACCGAGTTGGCATAGGACAAGCGGATGAAGCCACGACCATATTCGCCGAAGGAGGTGCCGGCTAGAACCGCCACCCCTGCTTCTTCCATCAAGTAATCGGCAAACTCCTTCTCCGTCATCCCAGTACCCTCTATGTTGGGGAAGACATAGAACGCACCTTTGGGCTCAACACACCTTATGCCCTTGATGGCGTTTAGCCCAGGGACTATGACATCTCGGCGGCGCCTGAACTCTTCGACCATCTTGTAGGATGCATCCTGACTCCCCCGCAGAGCCTCTATCCCGGCCCATTGGGTGAAAGTGGCAGTGCAGGAGTTGCTATTGGTCATCAGCCTGGTGATATGGACAGCTATCTCCTCAGGCATTACACCATATCCCAGCCGCCAACCAGTCATGGCATAGGTCTTGGAGAACCCATTTAACAAGATGGTGCGCTTCTGCATCCCTGGTAGCGATAGGAAGCTGACGTGCTCTCCCTCATACACTATGCGCTCGTAGACCTCATCGCTCAGGATGACCAGATCATACTCCCCAGCTACTTGAGCGATGGCCTCCAGATCTTCCCTGGTCAATTTGCCCCCAGTAGGGTTATGGGGGGTGTTGAGGATAATCATCTTCGTGCGAGGGGAGACTTTACCTCTCAACTCGGACACATCAAAGCGAAACCCCCGCTCCTCCTCTAGCACCAGGGGCACTGGTTTGGCTCCCACGAAGTTGATCATTGATTCATATATGGGGAAGCCAGGATTGGGATAAAGCACCTCGTCACCTTCCTCCACCAGAGCCAGGATG
>JBFFDV010000262.1:0-3769 GCA_041559215.1 Anaerolineae bacterium
AAGCAGGCAGGGAACTTCACCTGGGAGGAGACGGCACGACGAATGGTCCAAGTGTATGAGGAGATACGATGAGGGTCTGCATCAACGCTTCTCCGGCGGTTCATCATATCGCGGGGTTAGGGCGCTACACTCAGGAACTGATGGCAGCCCTTATGGCTGTTGACTCCGAGAATGAATATGTTGCCTTCTACAATCGCCCGTCCGAAGCGGAGGTGGATCCGCCCCTCGAACGTCTCCCCCATCTCACCACCAACCTTCCTACTAAACCATGGCGCATGAGTGCGCTACTGGCGCATCTGGCGCGGGTCTCTCAGGATCGCCTCTTCCCCGGAGTTGATCTCTTCCATGCCACCGATCACCTCTTGCCCCGATTGTCTCGGGTGAAGGGAGTCTTCACCGTGCACGACCTCATCTTCCGTTTCTATCCCGAGACCCATAAGCCTTTGAATCGTTGGTTCCTTACCTTCATGATGCCTCGCTTCCTTCAGGCTGCTGATGGGGTTATCGCTGTGTCCGAATGTACGAAAAAGGACATAGTGCGGTTATATGGACCGGATGAGGGGAACATTAGAGTGATCTACGAGGGGGTGAACCCTCACTTTCGCCCAGAGCCAACTGAGGTCACAGCCGCTGCCAGGGAGCGGTACGGATTGTCCGAAAGATTCATCCTCTGCGTGAGCACCATCGAGCCCCGCAAGAATCTGACGTCGCTCCTGGAGGCGTACCATGTGCTTAGGAACCAGGGTACGGAAAACAAACTGGTCATCGTGGGCAAAAAGGGTTGGCTGTATGAGAGTTTCTTCAGGAGACTGCGCGAGTTGGGTTTGGAGAATGAGGTCATCTTTCCCGGCTTTGTCCCTGACGAGGACCTACCTGCCCTTTACAGTGCTGCCGACCTTTTTGTTTTCCCGTCCTTGTATGAAGGGTTCGGTCTGCCGGTACTGGAGGCGATGGCCTGCGGCGCGCCGGTCGTAACCAGCAACACCTCCAGCCTGCCGGAGGTAGCCGGAGAGGCGGCCTTGCTGGTGGATCCTACCAGCGTCGAGGAACTCGCCGGTGACATGAGGAGGGTGTTGGAGAAGGAAGAACTCCGCGAGGAACTTAGGGCCAAGGGCCCCAAGCAGGCCGCCAAGTTCCGTTGGGAGAACGCTGCCCGTGAGACGTTGTCTGTCTATGAGGCGGTCCTCGCAGATTGAGCGTTGCTTGGTGGCATGACCATAGTCATCATGGCCTTAGACGGTACGGTTGGTGAGTACACGGGGTAGCTAGACTTGCGCATTGGCATTGACGGACGATATATCCAAGATCATTTCCCCGGCATTGGGCGCTACACTTATAACCTGATCAACGGGCTGCTCAAGGTTGCACCCGAAGGGGATTTCATAGTCTTCCACAATCCACGGCTTCTCAACACCAGATACGATGTGGACGAGTTAAGCCATCGCTCCAATGTTCAATTGGTGCCGGTGGATGTGCCCACTTTCTCGCTCAAGGAGCAATATCGACTGCCATCGTTCGCGAAGCGCTTTGCCCTGGACCTGCTGCATTCGCCCTATTACGTCAAGCCATATTGGCTGCCCTGCCCATCGGTAGTGACCATACACGATTTGATGCCGATCATCTATGCTCAGCATCTGCCGAGTCGCTGGACGGCATGGATCTTTCGCGCGACCGCTGGCTTGGCTGTTCGGACTGCGGTGCGGATCATCGCTGTTTCAGAGTCTGCCAAGACTGATCTGAACCATCACTTTGCCCTTTCCTTGGAGAAGATCGTCGTCACGCATGAGGCCGCTAACGGGAGGTTCCATCCTTTGCAGAAGGGGGCGGTTGAGGAAGTGCGGCGGAAATATGGCTTGGCCAGGAGATACGTACTCTACGTGGGCATTAACAAGCCTCACAAGAACCTGGTGCATCTAATCGAGGTCTTCGGTGCACTGGACACGGAAGCGAAGCTTGTATTGGCGGGGAAGGAGGATCCTCGCTATCCTCAGGCTCGCGAAGCGGCGGAGCGACTGGGGTTGAGCGAAAGAGTGCTTTTCCTGGGCGACGTTGCCGACGATGACCTGCCTGCGCTCTACAACGCCGGTGAGCTTTTCGTCTTTCCTTCCCTCTATGAGGGATTCGGCCTGCCGGTGCTGGAGGCGATGGCTTGTGGGACACCTGTGGTATGTAGCAACACCTCTAGTCTGCCAGAGATCGTCGGCGATGCCGCGATTATGCTGGATCCGCTCGACCGGGAAGCCTGGGTGGCGGCCATGAAGGAGGTGCTGGAGAGGAAAGCATTACGCAGCGAGATGAGGGAGAAGGGCCTGCAGCGGGCAAAGATGTTCTCCTGGGAGGAGACGGCGAGGAAGACCTGGGAGGTGTATCGAGATGTTCTGGGGTGACAACCGCTGGCTGCGTCACTTTGAGTGGTGCACGAAACAACGAGACACGGGCGGCTGGAAGGAGCTGTCTCGGATGCTGAATAAGCGCCGGACAAACTCGCCGCCGTTCAACCTCGCTCAGAGTGAGCTCCGCGCACGACCGCGGCGGGGATGACCAGCCGCAAATACGCTGGCAGGCCACGCGCCACCTACTTACGCGCAACTACGAATAGATTATCAGTATTGATTCTGCCAAAGGATACTGTGAATAAGACCTCGGAAACGTAGTATAGGCCGTTTTTGGCAAGCTTTAGGAGTCGGCTCCTGCTGCCTGAGAAGCTCTGAATTGGATGAAGGTGTGTGAAGTCTATGGTGTTGAAACCGTTACGGCGCAGCACTTTGCTTATCGTGTTCATAGAATAGATGTTGATGTGATGTTTCGCTTCAAGATAGTGCAGCTGTGGATTCATTCCCCTTACTAGCCTGACAAATCGGGCCTTAGGAAGCTGAATCTGCACGTTCGGAGTGTGGACAAAAAGCATCCCATGATCTTTGACAATCGTCGATAGATATGAGAGCAATGGATCAGGATCTGGAATATGCTCCATGACGTCCCATAACGTGATAATGTCGAAATAACCTCTAGGGAAAGTAGACTCTTCAACTCTTCCACAAAAAACGTTCTTCAGACCCAGTTTCGTCTGCGCAAACTCCACCGCCGCCTTGGATATTTCGTACCCGACAACCTGCCAATCTGGAAACGAGGAGACTGTTTTGACGAAGTACCCAAGCCCGCAGCCCACATCGAGCAGTCTTCCGGCTCTGCCAGCCACGAACCTGTCAGAGAAGTCGGCGTACATTCTCGCCTTTGCTTGATGAGACCAGAAGTGATCTCCCGACCCGACTTCTTCTCCGAAATATCCGTCATAGTACTGATCAGCTCGGTAAGATGAAAAAATGTGTCCGCAGTTCTGGCACCTTAGTACGTCGATGCCGAATTCAGTGAATACCACCCTGCTATTCGAGTCTCTGCAGATAATACACTTCTTGTTCATGGCATGCATTACCACGTCTTCATGTGCCGGACCTTTGAGGACAGGTGGTATCGCGCAGCGAATGGCGCTCGACAAGGGTACCACCTCGCCCCCAACGCAAGGCACGGGCCTAGCTGGCGGGGCGTGAAACAGGGCTATCGCGGTCGCTGTCATTCTATCAGGGTTTGGCCCAGAAAGCAATAGAAAGGATTGGGTGGCAGTTGAGGTGCTAGAAGGATCCTTCGATGACCCAAGGCCAGGTATTCGATGTATTCGGGTTGCACAACAAGGTGAATAAGCCAGGCGGTGCAATCGTTGCCCTTTCATAGCAACAAAGAGAGTGACCGTTCCAAGCCAGGGGTCTCGCAG
>JBFFDV010000263.1:0-3767 GCA_041559215.1 Anaerolineae bacterium
GATCGCCCCCCACTGGGAAACCATATCTCAAGGCAACCCGCATCGGCTGAAACAGCGTCAATGCGAGGATCACTCCTAGCACCGAGAAATGGATCACCTTTCTTCGTCCAAGCCCTTCTCCTTTCAAGATCACGTCGTGAGGCAGGAGAAAGATGCGGGCAAGCAGAATCGCCACGATAGGAGCCAACCCCAATAGATAGCGGTCCCATATACTGAAACTCAAGAAAGTGTGAAGAGCCATAAAATATAGAGAAAAGCCTGTCAAGACCCAGTCAAAAAGCCAGCCTTGTCTGGTCTGCCGGCGCCACAGACCGTAACACAGAAGAAACGGGACCCCGATAATAAAAGCGATGTTCAGTGGCCGTGACCCGGTGAAATACTGCAGGTGTGGCATCCAACCTTGAACACGCGGCCAGATGCGCTCCAAAGGTGCCAATCTCAACCCACCATAGCGGGCAGCGCTCGCACTTAGGAAGTTCACATTGTTGACTCGAATTATCAGATCCCAGCAGACCACGGTAAGAATTACGACCATGAAGCCCAAAAACAAGCGAAGTCCAGCCCCTCCCAACCCTCGTCGCCACTTTTTCCTCGGCAGAGGCACGGTGGAGAAGAACAGCAACAAGGGCACAAAGAAAAGGGCCAAAGGCTTGGTCATCACCGCCAAGCCCATGACCAACCCTGCCCCCAGGTACCGACCTTTAAGAGCCAATAGACAAGAGGACAAGGCCAGGGCCACCATCAAGGGATCAGTAAAGGCGGTGGGGGCAAACTGGATGTCGAAGGGGGAGAAAGTGAGGAAAAGAGCGCCCAGCGTGGCCACACGCCGATCGAATAGCTCCAACGCTATCTCGTAGAGGATGACGATGCTGGCCAAGCTGGCGATAATGTTGGGCAGACGAGCAGCTATCTCTGTAGGCCCGAAAACCTTAAAGAAGAAGGCCAATGTATACAGAAAGACCGGAGGCTTATCCACTATCACACCCTTCCTCAGAAAAATATCCTGGCCTGATGCGATGAGCAACCCCCAGTGGCTGTAAAGAGCTTCATCGCCATGGAAGCGGTTGGCAGCGATCAGGCTGACCCTCAGCAACAGTCCCAGGGCGACAATCAGGCCCAGGATGAGATATGGACGAGAGATGGCGGCCTCCAAGGTCGCGCGACGGTAGTAAAGTAAGATGACAACTTTTGAAGCGATGCAAAACGCCAAAGCAGAGAAGAAGAGGAGCGTCCCGATATTCAGCACATTTCTCACAGCGGGAAAGAAGTACGCCAACAGCAACAAGAAAGGGAGATAGGAAAACAGATCAATACCCAGCGCTCTGTCAAGATTCATCTCGGCAAACATGCTCAGGAAGGAGGAATACGCCGCCCAGAATGCGACGACTGAAACGATGATGATCAAAGAAACGAGGCCGAACAACAGAGGATTGCCCAGGTTCTCATAGCCATGTAGTCGCAATAGCTCGGCCAAGAAAAGGGCCAGAGAAAGGGCCGGCAGCAGGATGAGAAGATAGAAACGTCTTATCATCTAGGCTCCTCAGAGGGAGGTTTGATCTGATATAGAACACCAGAGATATGCTCTGGATCGCCGAAGAGAGGGATGGAAAGATGCAGAAAGGGTAGCACTTCGTAGTGCGCTTTGGCGTGATCCAAACTGGGTCTGAGCGCCTCCCCATCATCCAGGATGTACACCGCCCGCCCCTCGCTGAACATCACCTTGAAGAATACGTCCAACTCCTCCTCCGTCCAGAAAGCGGGACGGAAAGCCTCGCGACCGGCATAGAGGTCAATCGCTCCACCATTTAGGGAGGAGCCGACCACACTGTCTTCCGAGGTATGCGCCGCTAAGAGCTCAAATGCTTTCCTCTCCTCATCCGAAACATACCCGAAGCTGGCCCTGTACGAGCCCCATGGCCGGAGCAGTATGGGCCATGTCCGCAGCGCAGGCAACAGTAGGAGAACCAGAAGGATCACCACCCTTAATGCATATGGCCAGTAGGAAACCTCTTCCCTGCGCAAAGGAACCCTCCTCCATAGATCAACCGTCCCGTATGCGCCCCAAACGAGCACGAGAGGAAAAAGGGATAACAAATCGCGCAAGCGAAGTGCCGCATAGGGCAGATGAACAGCAAGTATCGCCACCACCGCAGAGAGGAGAACCAGGAACTGACCCCTCCTTTCCACATACATGCGATAAGCTCCGTAGATGATGAGGGGACTCAGATAGCCAAATTCGTTCCCTGACAGAGAACGCTCCCAAATCAGAGCCGTCGTGGCTGGCATATTAGTCAGGCTGAATAGGTCGAGTTCCGTGGATTCGGGGGTCAGGAAGTGCCCAAATACGAGTTGGTGATACAATAAATCCGGGATGGCCACTACGAATGCACTAAGACTAAAGAGACCTATAAACTCCCAGTGCTCCTTCCAGGAGAGTCTGCGCCGGCCGAGTGTCAGTATGGCTACCACTACACACAGTCCCAGTGCCAACTGCGTATGGCGGATGAAATAGGCCCAACCGAAGCAGAAACCGCCTAGGACAGCATAAAGCCGATGCCCCGTCCTCATAGCTCTCAATATGAAGAACAGAGACAACACCGTGAACAACTGGCCTGAGGCGTCGGCCATAGGCACCAACAGCCGATCCACCTGCTCATAAGAAGTGGCCAGGGCGAAAGCGGCAAAGACACCACCCACGAGTCGTTCCCCCCAAGGCCTGGCTTGCATCACCTCTACCACCAGAGCTACAACGGCGCCCAGGCAGAGAAGGGCTATAACCGGGTTAGCTACATAAAGACTCTCCTCTCCCATAAGCAAGTAACCCAAGGATAAGATAACCGGCCATCCTGCCGGCCAATCGCTTGCCGTCCTGCCATCACCGTGCAAAGGTGGTATCCTGACTTGGTACCCGTAGTGAACCACCGGCCACCAGGATATGCCGAGGGTACTGATACGCGGAAAAAGAGCAAATCGGTGCAAGGGATGCCCATGATGGGCAATATCCACCGCCATCTGAGTGTAGGCGTAGGGGTCATTGGCTGTAACGCCGCGAGTGCGGTGAAGGAAATACTCGGCCCCCGCCCAGATGAAGACAACACAAAGTAAAGACATTCCGATATAGGACAGATACCTACGCAGGCGATTTTCCTTCAATGACAGGAGGTATCCCTGGCATAACAGGGCATATAGAGCGCTGGCCAGAAAAATCGCCTCAATGTTGAGCAGCGAGGCCGGGATATCAGGGTAAACGAAGCCATCGCACAAGGGTAGCGGTTGACTCAGCAATTTGGCGCACAGGCGGCGGGCGACAGCGGCAAAGTAAACCAACCATAGTGGCGTCAGCGCTTCAAGATAGATGATCCATCTTCTCACCCAGAGAGAATAGACCAACTGGGGGCTCAGGAGCAGCACGAACAAACCCACCATCCAAAGATAGGAACGCCCGAAGTAGGTAGCCAGCACAACCAGTCCAAAAAGGTGCCCCCCAAGGAGAAAAGCGGTTACGGGGAGAGCGAGAGGACTCCGGTCTTCTCTCCACGAGAAGATCAGCAGGCTGAGTTGGCGTCTCAATAGGCTATCCCTGGCACCGAGTGTTAGGAGACAAGCGATCCACCCACTCAAACTAATGGAGGCAATTCCATAGAATAGGATTCTCATAGAGAGAAATGGGATAACCAGAAGTTGAGCCGTCATCAGACCAAGAACTAAGATCGAAAGGGGGATCTCAAAAACGATAATAACTGACACCGGCCAAGATACGGGGCGGA
>JBFFDV010000264.1:0-3765 GCA_041559215.1 Anaerolineae bacterium
CGGCGAGTACAGCCGCGAATGTATCGTGCGTGAAGTGTGGGAAGAGATGGGGGTGGGGATCAAGGACCTGACTTATCTCGCCACCATCGAGAACATCTTCACTTTCGACGGGAAGCCTGGCCACGAAATCGTGCTGGTCTACGGAGGGAAGTTCGTTGATCCTCGTCTGTATGAGCTGGAGTCGCTCATGTGTCGAGATGATGGCGGCGAGTTCATTGGCCTGTGGAAATCCCTTGAGCAGTTCCAGAGGGGAGAGGCTATCCTGTATCCCGAAGGCCTCCTCGACTTATTGAACGACGGCAAGCCCTGACCTCAGATATCCCGCGTTTTCGAGTTGCACGAGGAACGGCCATGCCCAGGATGTCAGACCAGCGATATCTCTTGACGGATCAGTACGGGGACGCGTCTAATCTGAATGCGCGCATTCAGCTTCACCAGCGCTTCAGCACCAATCGGTATGACTGGTTTCTGTGGGTCTTTGACCGGTTACAACTACTTCCGAGGAGCCGTATCCTCGAGTTGGGTTGCGGTTCTGGCGGCTTGTGGCTCGAGAACATCCATCGTATTCCCGACGACTGGGATATCACCCTGTCAGATCTGTCGTTGGGGATGCTGGGCGAGGCTCAACGGAACTTGGGCGCCAACCGGCGGCGCTTCGACTTCGTCGTGGTCGACGCGCAGGCGATCCCCTTTGAAGCTGGGAGCTTCGATGCGGTCATTGCCAACCATATGCTATATCATGTGCCCGATAGGGCGGCCGCATTGTCGGAGGTTCACCGGGTCTTGAGACCTGGTGGAAGATTCTACGCTGCGACCAACGGTCACTCCCATCTTCGCGAGCTTCGCGAACTAGTGCAAGGATTCGATCCAAACATAACCTTCGGGCCGACAGAATATTCGTTCAGTCTTGAGAACGGTTCCCACCAGCTTTCAGACTGGTTTCAGAAGGTCACATTGCGCCGATATGAGGATTCTCTAGCCGTTACCGAGGCTGATCCCCTGATCGCCTATATTCTGTCCTCGATCGGCAACGCCAAGTCTGTCCTCTTTGGTGACAAGCTGCAAGAACTAGTGACATCTATAGAACAAGCACTCGCTTTGCGTGGAGTCATCCACATCAGCAAAGAAGTCGGCATCTTTGAGGCATGGCGAGGCGAAGACGGCTAAGAACCTGCTGGCGCACGTGGCTGTGTGATCTAGGGGAGGAAGGAGATGTGCCCATCGGAAGCTATCAATCGGCTGATCATTCCCCCAGATAAGGCTCGAGAAATCGTAGCCCAGGCCGATAGGATCTATCTTCGTGACTGCCCGTGTCGCGCCCGCGAGCGGGCTTGCCCACCGGAGGCCTGGGAGGTATGTTTGCTTTTTGAAGGTGCTTCTGCAGATGACCTGCGGGATGCAAGGCCCATAACGACCGAGGGCGCGCTACGAGTCCTGAAGACGACCGCTGAGCGAAGGCTGATCAATCAACTCTTCTACAAGGAGACCACCCATGAGTTGACCGAGTTGTGCAGTTGCTGCACCTGCTGCTGCTTCCCTCTCCGTCGGGTGAAGCGAGAGGCCAACTACCGTGAAGAACTGCGATCGGGATACGTGGCCGTTGCGGACCCAGAACTTTGCGTCTCCTGCGGGGAATGTGAAGAGAGCTGCTTCTTCGAAGCCCGCTTCATAGAAGATGGCACACTCCATCTCGTGGATGAGCGCTGCTTTGGCTGTGGGCGATGTGTTGAGAGCTGTCCCGAGGGAGCGATCAGCTTGGAATTCCAAGCCGGGCGTGGTGTGCCAATACCCTCCGGGGTCTGACGGGCGATTGCTGGCTTCGCTGAGACGGCGTTGCGCAGCAAAAGCCCGGGGAGCACGAGGGGTGTCCCTTCGACTGCGCTCAGGACAGGCCCCTCGTGTCCTCCATACCCCTGTACCTTGGGCTTGCGCCTAATTGCTGCGCAAGCCCTGAGATCCGGAACGCTGGCGCAACGACCCCATCTTGTGTATAACATATCAGGAGGTGAGAATGAGCAAAGCGGCGAAGAGCATTCTCGTTTTCGGGATTTTCATGGTCCTTGTCGGCCTCGGTTTGCTGATAATGCCCAATGTCCTACTGACGCTCAGTGGGTATCCGACCACGAGCGAGGTCTGGATTAGGATTCTTGGATTGGTAACGGCCATCCTGGGATACTATTATATAGTAGCCGCCCGCAATGAGTTGACGAGCTTGTTCAAGGCATCAGTGCGCGCCCGTCCGGCGGTCATCGTCGTGTTCATCGGTTTCGTGATCCTGGGATGGGCCAAGCCGATCCTTATCCTCTTCGGGGCCATCGATCTGCTCGGGGCTATCTGGACCGGACTGGCCTTGCGTTCTTCTTAGGAGTTGTTCGAACCTGATCGCCCGCTGGGGTGTGGATATTATGATAATCACTCAAGAAAGGATGGAGCAATGAGCTCAAAATCAGATCTGGGGCCTCTGCCCCACTGGGATCTGTCCAACGTCTATCCCGGCCTGGAGTCGGAGGAGTTCAACCAGGCCGTGGGCCAGTTGAAGACCCAACTGGACGACCTGGACAGGTACATGTCCGACCAGCAGATCGCCAAGACCGGGTCGAGACCGGCGGGTTCGAAGGAAATGGCGCAGACCATCGGCGGCTATCTCGACCGCATGAACAATCTCTTGCGGCTGTACGGCACGCTTGAGCCCTACATCTACGGCTTCTTCTCCACCGATTCCTACAACACCACGGCCAAGCGCCTCATGTCTGAGTTGGAGATGCTGCGCGTGCGCCTGGAGCGCCAGGAGGTGCTCTTCCGGGGATGGATCGGGCTGGTGACAGAGGATCCTGATACCTTGCCGTCGGCACTGGAGCATGATGGCTCCGCCAAAGAACACGCTTTCTATCTGCAGGAGACGGCGGAGCAGAGCCGTTACCTGATGAGCGAGGCGGAGGAGACGCTGGCCTCTGAGCTTGCACTGAGCGGGGCCACTGCTTGGGGGAAGCTCCAGGAGGTGGTGACCTCGCAGGTCAAGGCCCCCTTCGAGCGTGAGGGCAAGGTCGAGGACCTACCGATCACCATAATCCAGAACTTGCGCCGCTTCGATCCAGATGAAGAAGTGCGCCGCCGCGCTTACGAGGTCGAGCTGGACGCATGGGAGGGGGTGCGGGAGCCGCTGGCGGCCTGTCTGAACGGCGTCAAAGGGACCGTCAACACCCTCTACAGGCGGCGGGGGCGCACGGATCCCCTCCACGAGACGCTGGACCAGGCGCGCATTGACCGCGAGACGTTGGACGCCTTGCTGAGCGCGATGAGAGGTTCCTTCCCCATGTTCCAGGAGTATTGGAGGGGAAAGGCCAAGCTTCTGGATAAGAAGACCCTGGCCTGGTGGGACATTTTTGCGCCGGTGGGACGGTCAGCGCGCCGCTATAGCTTCGCTGAGGCCCGGGACTTTATCCTCGAGCAGTTTGGCACTTTCTCTGATCGGTTGGCCTTCTTTACCGAGCGCGCCTTTGAGGGGAATTGGATAGACGCTGAGCCGCGCGATGGCAAGGCAGGGGGGGCCTTTCAAATGTACCTCCACCTTGTGGAGGAATCCCGCATCCTCTGCAACTTCGACGGTTCGCTGGACCAACTGCAAACCATCGCCCATGAGCTGGGCCATGCCTATCATAACGAGTGCCGGGTGGGCAAGACGCCTCTGCAAAGGGCCACGCCCATGACGATGGCCGAGACCGCTTCTATCATGTGCGAGACCATCGTCACCGAGGCGGCGCTAGC
>JBFFDV010000265.1:0-3758 GCA_041559215.1 Anaerolineae bacterium
CACTTGGTTCAACCCGCCGAAAGACGACTATCACCGGATGGTGCTCGTTATGGTCTAGCTCCAGGTTGCTGCCATACAGGCCAAACCCATGCAAGGTTTCGCTGTTGCCTGCGACTTCTACCGAGTAGCTGCCCCAAGCAGCAAACATAGGCATGGAAGCTGCCTTGTAGCGGGCACCTGCTGGTGCGTAAGGGTCATCCTTGGGGGCGATCACATACTCGCCATCAGGCCAGAAAAAGCGGACAGCTTCTGCATCCGCAACGGCGAAGGCGCTCATATTATGTGTGTAGGGCTGTACCTCGACTCGGACGACCTTCCAGTAGGGCTCAGTATCACGCTGTGGGCCGCTAATACCTAGAGCATCTGTCATCTGATCCGAAAGACCCACAAAATCCACATCCTGAATCCTAGGAGGTGGAATTGGGGCAGGCGGTGGTGAGGGGCCACCGCTAATAGGGCGAGCGTGTTTCAACAACCCTTTCATGGCAGAAACAGCTTGTCTTTCCTCCCCCTGCTCCCCATACCAGGCATGGGGCCTAGAGGGATCACCGTCCTTCGCGGCCAACAGCCAAAAGGTATGGTTCAGCACGTGATCAGGAACCGATCCGTCCATCAACATCCTAGCGATGGTCACAGCGCGGTCGGCGTGGCTATCCTCGTCCGCCCATGAATCTTCTGCGGGAGAATAGGGGTCTCCTACGACAGTGCCGCCCATGGATACCAAGGGTAGAGAATGTCCCACAGTCGACTGAATGATTTCGTCGTACCACTGGAATAGATTAAACCCAAGATGATCCTCGCTTCCCTCTGGCGTGGAGTACGGTCGAGCCATTGGCCAGCGCCCTCGGCCTCCCTGACCCCAAGTGAGGGGCTTGTCAAAGGCGTGATTGTGGATGCCAACTACCATGTTGTCGAGAAGAGACCTCTTACCCTCGGAAATCAACAATTCAAGTGATGTCTGTAAGAAGCTCAGGTCCCAGTAATTGCCGCCAGGTCGCAGTGCGGGGAAGAAGGGGTATAATCCAGCGATTCGCATCTCCTCGAGACATGGCACCAGCAAATCCAAGAAGTTTTCTACCAAAGAAGGTCGAGTCCAGCCCGGTAGAGACCATCGTGACGCGTGGTTGGCCTCGCAGAATATCTCTACGTAGTGACCCCCCCACCGCGCATACATCTGCAAGAGTTCAGCCAGCCTAGGCCTATCTAACGGCTCTATGGCCTTCGCCCGTACGCGTATAACTGGTTCAATATCGCTGGCCACCAATGCATCGATAAAGAACTCAGGGATAGGAGCCTCCAGCTTGGATAGAAGCACAAGCCAACTTGTGCCCATCATCTTGAGCTCGGGCAACCACCTCTTAAGGTCATAGGGGCTGTAATGCGCTGGGTCAGGATAGTAATGGAATCCAAGCCCGGTATCGTTCTTCGGCCGCCAGTATCCCTCCAAGCTCATTTTCACCTGCTCCTTTTGCCAGTGCATATCCCGCCCCTGGACATAAGCACTTTCGTCACATCACCTTCTGCATTTACGGTGACCTTTACAACGTGATGAAGGTGGTTTCCTCCTTTCGAAATGGCGTCTTGCTGCGAGGTCACGATCAACTCTGAAACGCTATCAACCTCTGTCGATACTGCACCACAGGGATGCATAGCACATTGTGTGCTTGAGCAACCGCCATTACAAAGGACGAGAGGGTAGACCTTAAGGCCACTCACCTCCAGGAAAGGAAGACTACGCCGCACTTTCTCCCGCAAATCCGGAGAAACGGGCACTGAGCCGGAGTCAAGCATCCTCCAATGGCAGGCCGTTGGGGGACGGGAAACTTCAAGTTCCTCATCAGGCTCTTGCGATGTTCGCCTACTCTCCAAACTGATTGCAGGATCGCCGTACAGCACAAAGCTCAGCAGAGTCTTCTGATCTTCTCCATCTAGATAGCCTTGTCCCTCTGCCGCGTTCCGTATGAACGCTGACCTGGCTCTGCGTAGGGCACACCCAATCGGAAGCCCTGACAGGATCCCCTCCCAGACATACCTGCCGAGCAAGTCAGCACCCGATAGAGGAGGCGCTAATGAGCCATAGGCCATCGCGGTGGAGCCTATGAAACCCAGAGCGCTGCTCCTGAGAAAATTCAAAGCTATCGAGCCGTCAGTGTGCTCATTCTCCAGATCAGCACCGTAGCATGCCTCAGTGTATATCAAGGCGGTTTCCGCATTGGTCCAGGAGATCGAGATAGGTGTAAGTGCAACCGGCAGCAAAGGCGCCCCATGCTCCGATTCTCCGTGGCCATACCAATATGGGCTCCCCCGGAAACCATGCAGATTGAAATAGCCCAGTGTCGGCATCTCCTCGTAGGTGCTCAAGAAGTCGTAGTCTGTCAGCGGCGGAGATAGCTTCAAGCTCTTGGTGTCGCCGATAACCTGGAACACAGACCGAGAGGCCTCAGCCCAAATCTCAGCCGAGTAGCCAACACTGGTCACAGCCTCTTGCCTGGAGCCAAACACCCGCAGAACCCGACGCAGCCTTGAGGAAGACGTCGCGCGCGTAACATCTTCGTAGCTCGCGGTATGATGGCGGATAGCATTGTCCACCAACTGTGACAAGATCTCTAGGTCCGCCGACTGATCATCTGGGATACGTCCGACGCTAAACTGAGCGAGCAAAGAATCTCCGTCTCGAGCGGCGTAGGGCCAATCCGACAGAATCTCCTCATCTTCGTCATCAGTGGGGTTAGGAAGCCTATGGAAAGGAATGATGGAGTCACCACCGATAATCAGTAGCGAATTAAGCTTTTCGGACCGGGTCCTCAACCGCGTCTGTAGCTGTTGGATCAACCGCCTTATCTGCTGCGGGTCGGAAGGATCCACACTGTTCAGGTTGTATGCAGATAGACATGCCTCATCGTCCACATAGATCTTGATGATCTTGTGGCCTGTGGAGCCGGCGGTAGCGTCGCATAGCTCTTGCAGCTTGGCATCAAGATCTCGATAACCGTAATCTCCATACTTCGCCACCAATCTGTCCCGACCAGATAATATGAGTCGAACCGGTACCTCTTGATCGGGATCCGCCACTGCCGACTCATCCCCAAGCTGCTGGGTTGCTGGCATCGGGTAAACGGCATCACTCGGTAGCTGGACGATCCCCGAGGCATCGCTACCTTTCCGTGTCACCTCATCGGGATGAGTTGAAAGAGACGACGCTTCGACAGAGACCTTGCCTGCAGTGAATGGCTCTGGCAGAGGGTCAGCCTTCAGTAGGTACCGCAGAACCCTGGGCGCGCCATCCGTCAACTCCGGCCCTGGGACTGGTATCTCAAGGCTGTGAAGCGGAAACGACTTGTGGCATCGATCTTGGCCGCACAGTGCCTGGGCGACAATGAAACTTGTGTCAAGTGCGCTCGCATCGTGTAGCAAGGCGACCCCCAAAGCATCTTCCCGCGCGTCCAAAGCTATGTCCACCAAGATCAACTTCGGTCTTATCCACAGAGGCTGCTGCTTGATGAGGGTTTCGACCAAGGATCGGGCCTTCTTCGTCTGCTTGGTCCTCCATGAGGCCTCGGACAGCAGAAGCGCTGCTATCGACTTCTCTGACGGTCGATCTGAAGCATCATGAAAGGCAACCTCGTAGTATGGCAAAGCCTCTTCGTGAAGGGAAGATACCGTAAGGATACGGGCTAGACCCAAGGGAGACACATCGTCCAATGTTGTGTTCAAGAGTTCCCTGGTTGTCGCATCCCACGGGCACAATTCCCAAGCCC
>JBFFDV010000266.1:0-3749 GCA_041559215.1 Anaerolineae bacterium
GTAGGGGGCGCATGAAAGCGATAAGCGGGATAGTAGCCACTGACGTGCCAGGGCGTTTCAGCGCCCAGTTCGTCGCGAATCCTCCTCGCAATTCCCCGTAATGTTTCCTCATCATGGTTCACACCGGGGATCACCAAAGTGGTGATCTCCATATGAACCCCTTTGTCTTTGGCGTGACGGCAGTTGCGCCACACCTTCTCCACATCTACTCCCTTACAGCGTTTCTTGACCGCTTCCGCGTTGCCCTTAATGTCCACGTTCATCCCATCCAGCCCTGCTTCAATGAGCAGGTCCAAGGCCTTGGTGGTCATGTAACCATTGGTGACGTAGGTGTTGTACAAACCCTTCTCCCTCGCCAGAGGGAACACATCTAGTGACCATTCCAGAGAGAGGGTTGGCTCGTTGAAACTGATGGATGTGCCCTGGCAGCCCCAGTTCAAGGCGGTACTCACGAACTCCTCGGCAGACATGTACCGGCCTTTGCGGGGAGGTGATTTGCTGATATTCCAGTTCTGGCACCACGGACAGCCGAAATTACAACTCCAACTGCCTGCCGTCAGGGCCACGCTGCCGGGGTAGAAATGATGTAGAGGTTTCTTTTCGATCGGGTTGGCGGATAGAGAGGAGACGTTGCCGTAAATGAGCGTAGTGATTTTGCCCCCGACGTTTCTCCGAGTGCGGCACCAGCCTGATGCTCCCTCGGTCAGCAGGCAACGCCGCTCGCAGGTTAGGCAACGGACCTTGTCACCAGCTTTCTCTTGTAGGAGAGCCTCCCTGATAAATGGATCCTTCATATGACTCTAATTGTGCTTGTTATCTATCCGGAAACTGATAGCATAGCCCCGTGTGGGCGACTTTTACGGGCACAAGGCCCTATGCTACAGACTTTTCGGATCGGCTCTTAGATGATTTGTCGCGTATAGCCAACAGCCTCTGGCTATCCTCTAAGCAGGTTGCCCTTTCAAGGCATCTAGCGGGATGGAAAGGGAACTCGGCACGTCAAATGGTAGGGCAGCACGCACGGGAGGAAAGCAGTGGCCTAACACGCTGTGCGACAAGAAAGGGATATGCCTGAATGGCGTAGTCCTGCCACGGTATCCAATCACCGCTCTGGCGGCCGTTTCGAGGCGGAGGTTGGCTATTCCGTCTGCTTCACCATGAGAGGCCGTCGTTAGGGATGTCTCAGCCGTTATCGTGACCGTAGGAGTCAGGATAGGGGTCGGCGTCACTGTGGCCGAGACGACGACTGTGGTAGTCACCCCTGGAGTGACGGTTATGACTACGGTCATAGTGATGGTCTCTGGGGTCGTTGTGTGAGAGGGTGTAGGTGTGTAGGTCGGTATCGGCCGCTGAGTTGGCGTGGGGGGCAGGGTGGCCGTAGGAGTAGGGGTCTGTCCAGGTAGCAAGACGGTTGTTGGGGTAAGAGTTGGGCTGGGAGTGAATGTAGGCAGGCTTTCCACTGCTACTTCGGGCACCAAGCGGGAGCGAAGAAGAAAGCTACCGATGCCTAGACAGTAGAGCAGCAATGTAAAGAGGGTGATCACCATCAGAAGGCTGTAAAACCGCTTTTGTGCGACCTTCAACTCTACATAACGACGAAAGAGGCGTCTCATTTTCCGGTAATCAAGCGGATGTATCCCCCATCTTCAGTGGATATTCATGGTGTGGCGGTCGTCGTTGGCGTGGCCGTGCTGGTCGCAGTGTCAGTAGGTGTCGCTGTGTGAGTGAACGTGGCCGTTACCGTGGGCGTGTTCGTCGGCGTAGAGGTAGGTGTATGCGTTGCTGTGGCCGTGCTGGTCGCGGTGTCAGTAGGTGTCGGCGTGATAGTCAGGGTGGCTGTTTCTGTGGGCGTGTTCGTCGGCGTAAAGGTGGGAGTGTGTGTCGGTGTTGCTGTGCTGGTCGCTGTCGGTGTCCAGGTGGCTGTCTGGGTGGCGGTCTCTGTTGGAGTAAATGTGACTGTCTCCGTTGGGGTCGGCGTGAAACGCGGGGGGGCCATGGCCAGGGCGATGAAGCCCAGAACGTAGCAGGGCAGGGTCAAAGAGATTATGGCGAACAAGAGACCATAAACTGTCCTCTTTCGCTCCGGCAAGCTGTTGTACCACTCGCTCACTTCATCCCCCGAAAGCGTCTTCCGTCTCCGGGGGATATAGTAACACCGTTTCGATTCCCTGTCAACTAAGGGAGATCATGTCTCGGACGTGATGGGAGAGGCCTGCGAAATCCTCACTGTAGAACATGTCAGGGTGCCGTGGGCGTGGTAGAGGGACAGATACAGCGGCCTGGATATGACCAGGCCTGGCGCTCATGATTAGCACCCTGTCAGCCAGGAAGATGGCCTCCTGGATGTTGTGCGTCACCAGCACTATCGTCTTGCCCGTCGCCTGCCAGATGCGTAACAGTTCGAGGTTCATTTGGCTCCGCGTGATGGCATCAAGGGAGCCGAAGGGCTCGTCCATCAGCAGGATGGATGGCTCGTAGACCAGAGCGCGAGCGATGGCTACGCGCTGTTGCATGCCTCCGGAGAGTTCGCGAGGGTATGAGTTCTCGAAGCCAGCCAAACCCACTAAGCGAACTAGCTCCAAGGCGCGGCCCTCGTGCTCGTCGCCGTTGTTGCCCCGAACCTCTAGAGGTAGGATAACGTTCTCGAGAACAGTACGCCAAGGCATAAGAGTGGGATTTTGAAAGACGAAGCCGATCTCCTGCCGAGGTTGCGTCAGGGCCTGGCCGTCAATGCGGACGATGCCTTTATCTGGCTCCAGTAATCCGCCCATTATCCTCAGGAGAGTTGTCTTCCCACAGCCTGAGGGACCCACCAGGCTGATGAGCTCTCCCTCAAAGACCTGGAAGGAGATGTCCTTGAGAGCTCTCACCTCTCCGTCGCGACTTAGATAAGTCTTCTCTATCCCTTCAGCAACCAGTATCGGTCTTGACATCCTTATGGTTCTACAATAAACTGGTTAGTGACCATCTCCTCCACATCGGTTTTCGTGTCCACCAACCCCACCTGCAGCATGAACTCCTGGGAGGCCTCCCAGGCGGATAGATCAGAGTGGCCTAGCTGGTCACTCTTCCAGAAATTGATGGACTCTTCCAAAACCGCCATTTGAGTCTCTCTGTTCTCTCCCCCGGCTTCCGGCACGTATCCCAGGCATATCTCGAAGGCCTCTTCGGGATGGTCTACAGTGTAACGGAGACCTCGCAAGACAGCTCGCACCAGCCGAGCCACCAAAGCCGGATCCTCGGCGATGGTCTTTTCATTTGTTATGATGCCGTTTGATACCAGATTCATGTAATCAGCTACATAGATGATATTGTATTCGTACCCGGCCTGGCGGAGTTGCACCGGCTCGTTTGCAGCGTAGACCACGGCCGCCTCAACTCGTCGCTCGGTCAGGCTAGCCACCTGAGTATAGCCGATGAATTCGGATGGTATCTCCTCCTCATCTATGCCCTCAGCATAAAGGAGGGCTAGCCAGCCGTTGTAGCTTGCTCCGGGTGCAGGTATACCAACCGAGCGTCCAATGAGGTCGGTGGGCTCTTCTAGAGGCACATCGTCCAAAGATACAACAGCCACAGGAAACCTTTGAAAGTAGGTCATCACATAGACCACCGGTAGGCCCTGGGCCCGGGCCAGGATTATCTGATCGCCACTGGCCACAGCAAACTGCAGGGCATCGGTGCCAACCAAGCTCAGCAGATCCGTCTCCATCCCATAGTCAAAGTTGACCTGCAGATTTTCCTCGGCAAAA
>JBFFDV010000267.1:0-3746 GCA_041559215.1 Anaerolineae bacterium
GGCTTGCAACTTCTCCACGTCGCGCTGGGGGATATTACCCCCCACTATAACCAGCAGATCCACCAAGTCCTTCTCTTTCAGGCCCTCCATCAGCTTTTCACTCAAAGGCAAATGCGCTCCTGAGAGGATGGAAAGTCCGATGACGTTCACATCCTCTTGCAGAGCTGTCTCCAAGATTTGCTCCACCGTTTGGTGTAAGCCTGTATATATAACCTCCATACCGGCATCGCGTAAGGCGTGGGCCACCACCTTGGCCCCACGGTCGTGGCCATCCAGACCTGGTTTGGCGATCAATACCTTAATCGGCTTGCTCCTCATCGGCCTTCTCCTCATCGTAGTCAAATTCCCCATCCAATAACTCGGTAAGAACGCCGCAGAGCTCCTTGGGGAAATGAACGAAGGCATACCGATTGCCCATCAGGTGACGGGGCTGCTGGTCAATCGTTCTCACTCCCTTAGTTCTCAATTCGGCCAGAGCATCTTCCACATCATCCACTCTATAGGAGATGAGGAAAAAGCCCTCGCCGCGCTTTTCGATGAACTTGGCTACTTCGCTATCTGGAGACGTGGCTTCTATCAACTCCAAAGCCACATCGCCCACATAGTAGCGAGCTACTCTGATCTTTTCGCTCTCGGCCACGTAGAGGCCGTCCAGATCTAATCCGAGATCCTCCTCATATGCCCTACGTGCCTTGTCCAGGTCCTTGACGGCGATACAGAGATGGTCTATTGCCTTGAGCTTCATGACTCCTCGTTCCTCTCCTCAAGGGCTGCGAGCACCTTATCTGGCGTGATGGGAAAATCCTTAATCCAGACGCCTATGGCATCGAAGATAGCATTGCCGATGGCCTGGAACATGTTCATAGAACCCCACAGGCCAGCTTCCTTGGCCCCGAAAGGCCCTTCGGGATCAATGCTTTCCACGATGATGGGCGTGATCTGAGGCATATCCACAGAGAGAGGCACCTTGTACTCCAGCATGTTTGCGTTCAACATCTGCCCGCCATCCCAGTAATGCTCTTCCAGCAGGGTCGCCCCTACACCCCCAGAGGCCACAGACCCCTCCAATTGCCCTTCCACGGCCATGGGATTGATGGCGAAACCACAATCATGAGCTCCGGTGATGCGGGTCACCCTCACCTGCCCAGTCTCAGTGTCCACCTCCACTTCTGCGACGACCGCTCCAAAGCTAAAGGTCCCTGCATGTTGCCCCCTGGGATTGCTGACCCACTCCCTCGTCTGATCGATCTGGGGCATGTAAGAACCCCGGCCGATGATAGGGGTGTCTTGGAGAATTGCGGTGCGGATCACTTTGCCTAGCCAAACGTTCCGCTCCGGCCTCTGCTTCATGAGAACCTGACCATCTTTGATTTCAAGTTCTTCCACCATCGCATCCAACATGTCCGAGGCGACGTTCAGAATCTGCTCTCTGGCATCAACGGCAGCTGCCTTGACCGCATTCGCCGAAACGAAGGCCGCAGCTTGAGAGTAGGCTCCCTGATCCAAGGGGGTGACCTCGGAGTCACCGGAGACGAGGTTGATATCCTCCATTCTCAACCCCAACACATCGGCGGCAATCTGCACCGCCATGCTATCGTTCCCACTACCGGTGTCCACGATGCCGGAGACAAGAGTGGCCCCGCCATCCTCGTTGAACTTCAACATGGCCGATGAACCCCCGCGAATGCCCATGGGAAACCCGACCATCATGCCGTTAGCTCCCATGCCAATCCCTTTGCCGTAGGACAACTTTCCGCGTTTCTCCTTCCATCCGGACTTCTCGGCCGCTTCCTCAATCGCCTCGCTGAGCCCACAACTTATGATCTTGGAACCGGTGGCCTGGGTGTCGCCGGTCCGGAGGGCGTTTCTTAGTCGGATCTCTACTGGATCAATCCCCAGTTCCTCGGCGATCATGTCCATCTGCATACCCAGCCCTCCCAGAAAGGCCCGCCCATGACAGCGGTACATGCCCCGGATGGGCTTGTTTGTATAGATACGGTATCCATGGAAACGGACGTTGGGTAGGCGATAGGTCTCCTCCCAAACGAGGAAAGGCACAGAGGTGGCGATAGGGCCGGTGCTACTGTAGGCTCCACCGTCCATGACGACCTTGATCTCGCTAGCCAGAAAAGTCCCGTCCTTTCTCACCCCGGTCTTCAGGTCCACGATCATGGAGTGCGCCTGCCGCACGCTGGTGAAGCTCTCCTCTCGAGTGTAGACGAGTCTGACGGGTCTGCCGGCTTTCATCGAAAGAAGTGCGGCGATGAACTCGCCAGGAAAGATATCCGAGCGGCCGCCAAAGGCTCCACCGGTATAGACCTTGCGGATTTTGACCTTGTTCAGGGGTATTCTTAACAGATTGGATAACGCCTTGGCTTTGGTGTGGGGAGAGGCATTGGGTATCCAAATTTCCAGATTGCCCGCAAGATCATAGTTGGTCAGTATCGCATAAGGCTCGGTTTGGCAATAAGTGTATTCGGAATTGAGGAAGCGATCTTGCCTAAAGTAATAGGACTCCTCGAACCCTTTCTCCACATCTCCAATCTCGATGGGTACGTGGATATTGATGTTATTGTCCGCGTGGTCGTGGATTTGAGGAGCGCCCTTCTTCATGGCCTCAAGAGGGTCGAACACAGCGGGCAAGACCTCGTACTCTACCTCAATCAACTCCACGGCCTCCATGGCGGTCTCCTCATCTTCAGCCGCCACCGCCGCCACCTCTTCTCCGATGTATCGGACCTTATCGACAGGCAGCAGCTGCTGATCCCGAGTGTATCGGAATACCCCCCATCTCCCCCCTGCGGTGTCCTTTCCAGTTAGGATAGCCCTAATGCCGCGGACTTTCTCGGCCTTGCTGGTATCGATATGGAGGATCCTGGCATGAGCATGAGGACTCCTCAATACCTTGCCATACAACATGCGGGGCAGAGTTAAATCCGCTGTATAGCGAGCCTGACCTGTAGCTTTATCCAGCGAGTCGATCCTGACGACCCGCTTGCCCACCAGATTGTGTTCTTCTGCCATGATACCCCCCTTCCTTTCTATCCCTCGCCTGCTGCAGCCATGATGGCTTCCACAATCTTGGCATATCCCGTGCAGCGACAGACAACCCCTGAGATGGCTCGTCTGACCTCCTCCTCTGCGGGCTTGGGATTCTCATCCAAGAAGGCCTTCGCGGTCAGGATCATAGCCGGCGTGCAGAAACCACACTGAATGGCGCCGTGCTCGATGAACGCTTTCTGAACCGGATGTAACTCCCCATCCGAAACCAGCCCCTCGATAGTCACAATCTCCTTGCCCTGAGCCTCGATGGCCAGCGTGAGGCACGCACGCACCGGCTTTCCACTCAGAAGCACTGTACAGGTCCCGCAGGCCCCCTCGCTGCAGCCCTCCTTGGTTCCTGTCAATTCCAGGTTCTCCCTCAGCACCTCAACTAGGGTCTGGTTAGGTCTGATGACGGCATCATGCTCCTCACCGTTGACAGTTAACTGAATAAGCTGTTTCTCCATGGCTTACTCCCTTCCCCAGGCATTCTTGATCGCCCTCTTGGTCAAAACCCGAACCATCTTTCTCCTATATGAGGGCGTGCTGCCGATATTGGCCACTGGATGAGCCGCCTCATAAGCGACATCCGCTGCCTGGGCGACAAGGTCATCGGTGACCTCTTGCCTCTGAAGAAGTCTGCCCGCTTCCTCGACCAGTACAGGGGCTGTGTCGACCGCAGTCAGAACCACATCCGCCTTGGA
>JBFFDV010000268.1:0-3718 GCA_041559215.1 Anaerolineae bacterium
CGGGCGCTCATGCCAGGCTTTGTAGATGCGCACACCCACATACTTGCTGCCCCTGATGACTATGGCACGAACTTAGAGGGCGTTCAAGATCTGGCCCTGATGCATGGTATCACCACCCTAGCCGATATGAGCGGTACCCCGGAGCTCCTAGAGCAGATGCAGGCCTTAGAGCGGGAGGGCAAGCTCCGCGTGCGGACAAGCCTATATCTGGGTTACAACACGAATTGTGGTGATGTCTTGGGAGGTTGGTATGAGGAATATCTACCAACACGGGTGCCCGGAGAAATGCTGCGCATCGGCGGGGTGAAGATATTCGCCGATGGCGGATCCTGTAATGCACCAGCCGTAAGTTTTGAATACCCCAATGGTGTGGGGCACGGCGACCTGTATTTCACCCAGGAGGAGTTAAACCGGGTCGTGGCCGAAGTCCAGGCACAAGGCTATCAGGTAGCTATCCATGCCCTTGGAGATAGGGCGATTGAGCAGGTGCAAAACGCCATCGCCGCCGCCCTTGACGCACAGCCCAACACCTTCCGACACCGCATCGAACACAACGCAGTGCTGCGCGCCGACCTGATGCATCGCTACAGCGAGATAGGGATCGTCCCCGTGATCTTCGGGAGATTCCCAACCTGTTTTAGGCTTGGAACCAGTAATGAATTCAGATATGCAATTCCAGTAGAGTATCAAACCTGGGAGTGGCCCTGGCGCGAGCTCCTCGACGCCAATCCAGGGCTGCCCATTGCTTGGCATGGAGACGACCCTCCCCTGCCGCCTCTCGACCCCCTTATCGATCTCTACGGCTTTGCCACTCGCCGAGACATAGCGGAAGACGGCTCGATCTGCGAGCCGCCAGACTGGCTTGCAGCGAGTGCCATCACCGTGCAGGAGGCGCTGCACCTGATGACCGTGGGGTCAGCATATGCACTTTTCCGCGATGAGGAAGTCGGGAGTTTGCAGCCAGGGAAGCTCGCCGATGTGATCATCCTCTCCGAAGACCCGTTAACGGTGGATCCAGACACGATCAAGGACATTGATGTGCTGATGACGATGGTCGGCGGGCAAGTGGAGTATTGTGCACCTGGGTACGAGGCGTTGTGCCCAGGCCGTGAGCGCTGAAGCATCGGTTCCCCCCTCAGTGTTCAGCAACTGCTGCGTCGAGAACTCAGCCGCTCCTGGCGACGACTCGGGCTGGCGCTGCGATAGCCCCCCTGTTCCCTCCGTCAGGCCAGATGCTGAGCAAGCCCGAGCCGCTGTTCAAGAAGCTGGACGAGAGCATAGTGGAGGAGGAACTGGCTCGGCTGGGGTAGACGAGCCTGTCCCAGTGCAGATACGAGAGGGCCAGGGGGGCTTCCTCTGACCCTTGGCATCCCGTGCCAAGCTGAGATCGCTGGGCGATTTGCTGTGAGCCTCATTCCTCCGGTGCCAAGTTTTCCGCCTCCAACTCGCAGGAACCACCCACCCCGTTCACGTCCACGACAAATGTTCCATAAGGAACTCTGTACAGCAACGATCCGCTTGACGCACTTTAACGCTCCGTCGAACCGCCTAGCGAAAGTAAGAGAGGCTTGGCCAATCCGACCAACCCAGGTGCGGAGGCCAGTTCAGCAGTACGAATGGGAGCGAAAGCACCATGAATATGGCAGCGTAGACCAAAAAGGTGATGACAAGCTCCCGTCCATTCTCCGGGCGGTCCTTCCTGAGCAGAAATCTTATCGGAGCCGATATGATCGAAGAAATGAACCCAGGCAAAGGAAGCATGAAGGGAGCGGTGATTCGGTATACTTCATATTCCTCGCCACGTTCCTTGATGATGGAGATCTCCTCTCCCAGCGCCACACAGACGATGATCAGCGATGAGACCAACCAGGGCAAGCTGGCTCCAGGGTTTTCACCTCCCAAAGGGATTGGTGCCTGAATCGCCAGCAACATCAGCCCGTAACTCCATATGATCCAGCCCAGATACTGAGGATGCCGCGAAAACCTGTAGAGCCAGAGGTCAACCGTCCCCTTCCTTTGGAACTTGGCATAGAACCAGGCCAGCGTACCCAGAAGGAAGACCAACAGACCCAACCCTACAGCTAGATATGCCAAAGCCCTTCTGATATCCACGCCCAGGAGTGCAGGCGGATACACCAGAATCGCATATGGGACCAAGGCGATATCGCCTAGCTTCAAGAGGGGTCCCCAAAAGGGCAGCCACAGAGCCCTCAGCATCCCCAGGCCGGCGAGGAAGAACATGTAGCCGGCAAAGTAGCCGAAGGTAGGCAGAAAGAAGGCTACGGCCCCCAACGAGGACAGCCCTCTCCGCTGCGTGATAAGCCCCACCACCATCAAGATGATGACCACCCCGAGGCACGTATACCCGATAAGCCTCACATGGTTCCGGCTCATGAACTCCTCTATGAGCGCAGGGTCGATGACCGGATGGATATCCGGCACGTCCCAGTTCTCCCGTATGACGCGGTTCAACACTCGAGTAAGTTCAAGAGTTGCAAAAGTCAAGGCCACGGTGAAGACGACCGCCAAAAGGACTAGAAACAGATTCGCAAGCTTTCCGTCTTTTCCGTTCATGCTAGTCCCTCCAGCTTCCTATTCTGAACCTTTTGCTCGTTCTCGACGTTCGATGTCGATACTCGTCACCAAGATCTGCGTGCCGAAAGAGTCGGGGCGCGGGTATATCCCTTGCCCACACGCGGTTGGTGCCCTGAGTACCACGCGAGCTTTCCAATTCATCGGCTAGCGAGGGGCCCGAAGCTGGAGATCCCTTAGAATCTGGCCGCCGATACTCATTGAGAGTGGATTATGCGCTCGGGTTTAGGACATGACCCAGGAACAGAATGGCCTCAGTTTCGATGTCGCGAATCATGAAGACAAATGGGCGATCGACCGTGACCTCCTTCGGAGGCGCCGGAGCTGCTGTAGGCATCACCACTGCGGTGGCAGCTGCCGCTTCGGTGCCAGCTTCGTCCACCGATACATACGCCTTGTGTATGACATCTCCGATGAAAAGGTCGCGAGTGCCGTCCATCCCCGAGAAGTCCGCCCCGGTGAAGGCAGCCGGCATGCCCATCGCGGCGAGGGCCTCCTTTAGTCTGAACTGCGATTCATAAGTGAACTTGGGCATGGTCAGGTGGATGTCTTGTGAATTAATGTCTTGCAGAATGGATGCCACCTGCTCCGCATCCAACGCGCCAGCGAATTCCTCAAACCGGCCGGCATTGGGAAGCAGGATGACCATCGACAGCTCCCCACCTTCGTACGGCAGTTCGATCGCCTGATACCCTTCGCCCTCGGCGTAACCGAAGTACTTTGTCTGCTCCATCATCGGCACAATGACTTGGCCGCCGTCGAGCAGATTGAATGGGCCATCGTGGGTCATCTCCTCCTCAAAGGGGTAATTCCATGCTGCGTTGAAGTATATGGCGTTGGTGAGGACAAGCCGCGTAAGTGAGGTGATCGAGTCCGGGGGAAGCAGGTCCTTGATCTTGGCCTCCGTCTCGTCGCTGACCCAGTCGTTGATGGTAATCCTCGAGTCTTCCGGTTCGTTCTCGAAATCGAGGACCCTCAGCCCGGCACCATAGTTCTCAGCCAGGATATCGAGGAATTGTGGCAGGAACGAATGGCCCGTCTGGCCCCAGATAGCATTCGCGATGTTCAGCTTGAAGCCCCCGTCTTGGCCTTCGGCTCCCTCAGCGCGACTGGTCAGTTCGAGGTC